>JBFWSD010000297.1:0-7263 GCA_050248575.1 Gemmataceae bacterium | reverse complement strand
ACCCCATGCCCGCTTACATCGGTATCGACTTCGGCACCAGCAACTCGGTCGTGGCCAACTTCAATTTCGGCAAGGCGGAAGTCGTGCCCAACCACGAAGGGGCGCCCTGGACTCCGTCCATCGTGACGCTCCGGCGCGATGGCAGCCTCGCCTTCGGGCAAGAAGCCAAGGAAAACTTCGACGAGCAGCGTTCCATCCGCTCCATCAAGCGCATCCTCGGTTCTTCCGAACGCGTGCCGCTCGTGGGGCAGAACCTCCGTACCGAGCAGATCGCGGTCATGCTGTTCAGCCTGCTCAAGAAAGATGCCGAGCAGAAGCTGAACGAGTCGATCGGCCGCGCCGTGGTGACGATCCCGGCCAACTCGAAAGGGCTGGCCCGCCATGCCACCAAGCTCTGCGCCAGCGCGGCCGGCTTTCAGGTGCTGACGCTGATCAACGAGCCCACCGCGGCAGCCATCTGTTACGGCCTGGATGCCCGCCACGATCAGACCGTGCTCGTCTTCGACTTCGGCGGCGGCACGCTCGACGTCACCGTCCTCAAGATTCATCACGGCATCTTCGAAGAGATCAGCTCGAAGGGGATCGGCAAGCTCGGCGGCGACGATCTCGACCTGGCCCTGGCCGAGGTGCTGGCCGACCGCTTCCAGCAAAAGACCGGTTTCGACATCCTGCACTCCCCGTACCGGCAATCCTTCTTGCTGGCGGTGGAGCAGGCCAAGATCGAGCTTTCCTCGCGCGATGTGGCCGTGGCCCGCAAGGCGGAGCTTGTGCCCGAGCGGCACCTCAGCCTGGAAGAGGAGATCGATCGGCCCGCTTTCGAAAAGGTCATCATGCCGCTGGTCTTGAAGGCGGGCTCGGCCATCGATGAAGCCCTGGCCCTGCGGAACCTCAAGGCCAAGGACATCGACAAGGTCTTGCTCGTGGGGGGCACCAGCAAGATCCCGCTCGTGCGCCGTTATGTGTCCGAGAAGCTCGGGGGCAAGGATCCCGAGCCCTTCGAGAAGGTTGACCCGATGACCTGCGTGGCCCAGGGGGCGGCCATCGTGTCGGCCATCCTGCAAGGCGCCCCCGGCCTCGATGATTACGCCTATAGCGTGAAGCTCGAGCATTCGCTGTCGGCCAACCCGATCAATGAGCGGCGGCAGGTCTATCTCGATCCGATCATTCGCCGCGGCGCCGATATCCCGTGCAGCTTCACCAAGACCTACTACCCGGTGGCCGACCCGGCCGAGCGCGTCATCATCTCGGTGTACGAAGGGGATGTCTATGATGAGCCCGAGCACGGCGAGAACGTGAAGCTGGCCGAGATCCCCTGGGAGTTCGAGCCGCCGCGGCCCCAGAAAGACGCTGCCATCGAGGTCACTTACGAATATGCCGACGACGGCATTCTCACGGTCCAGATCAACGATCTGCACGCCAAGAAGCAGAAGCGCTACCCGATCCAGCAAGCCGGCGCCGACCAGATGGACGCGCAACAGGTCGCCAAGATGAAGCGGATCAACGAGGATCTGGTACAGCGCACAGCCAATCTGGAGGGCACACCCGAGTACCAAGATGCCCTCGAAGTGGTCAAGAAGACCGAGCAGGACGTGATCCCCAAGGTCGACAGCGACGCGGACAAGAAAGAACTGGAAGACCTGGTCCGCAAGGTGCGCGTGGCCATGGGCTCCGGCGACAAGCAGCAGATGGAGGCAGCCACCAGCGAGTTGAACGATCGTTTGCTGAACTATGCGTACTTGCTGTAGCGGCTGATCCGTCGACCTGCGGGACACACCATGGAAGATCGTTTGCCCGACAACTTGCCGATGCGTGTGCGGACAATGCAGATCATCGTCCTGGCACTGGCACTGGGGATCGCGTCGTTCTTCGTGATCGCGACCTATCTGCGTACGCAACAGCCCGCGCCGGCACAGGGCAACCAGCTGCCCATCATCTCGATCGTGGCAGGCTTCTTTACCGTGGGGCCCGTGGCAGCCTTCTTCCTGGTGCCGCGCCTGATCGTCAACTCGGCGCGAGGCCGGCTTGCCCCGGAACGTCGCCTGGCGCCCGCATTGCAAGATCAACCGCTCGATTGGTCGGAGAAGTTGCTGGGAGTCTATCAGACCAAGCTGATCGTGGCGGCAGCGCTGCTTGAAGGGCCAGCTTTTTTCTTGATGATCGCCTACTTGCTGGAAGGGCAGCTCTGGACCCTGGTGCTGGCTGCTTTCTTGTTAGCCGGAGTGGTAGCCCAGTTTCCGACCCAGCCGGGCGTCACCAGCTGGCTTCAGGAGCAAATGCGCCTGATCGAGGGCGCGGACGCCGGGCCCTAACGTCACGCGTTCTCGGCTGCCTGAAGTTTCTGTTGCTGATGCTGCTCCTGGGCACGCAGGAAACTGTGGGCCAGCGATTCATACAGCGACACCGGGCAGACCAGCCGCGAGATCTCGTACGCGAGGATCGAGGCCACCATCATGGGCAAAGCCATCTGCCACGCGCCGGTCATTTCGCCCAGGATCACGAAGGCGGTGATCGGGCTCTGCACCACTCCCGAAAAGTACGAGACCATGGCCAGCAACACGAGCGCCTGGGCCGGCGTGTACGGGAAGAGAGGACGCACCAGTTGCCCCAGGCCTGCCCCGACCGAGAGGCTTGGATCGAAGAGCCCGCCCGGGATACCGCTGATCAAACTCACGAAGCTGGCGGCCGCCTTGAAGAACGGATAGTGCCAGGGTATATTGTTGTGCTCGCTGGTCAAGATCACCTTGGCTTCGGAGTAGCCGCTGAGGTACGACAGCCCGTCCGAAAGCAGGCCGATCGCTGCCATGGCCAGGCCCAGACTGATGGCCGTCAGATAGGGATTCTGCCTGCTCAATCTCACGATGCGCGGCGAGGTCGAGGCCACTGCCTGGGCAAAGAGTCCGCCCAGCAAGCCGAACACCACGCCCAGCACGGGCACGGCCAGCCAGGCGCGGACGGTGTGTTCCCAGGTGCTGCCCACCAGGGCCGCGTTCTCGACCTCGTGGCCATAAAAGTGATAGATGCCGAGAAAGATGATGCAGACGATGCAGGCCACTGCGACCGTGCGGATGATGGTGCCCGCGTTGTTCTTCTCGAACGAGCGGCCGATCTCCTCGAGGGCAAAGATCGTGCCCGAGATCGGCGCGTTGAAGGCGGCCGCGATCCCCGCCGCCCCCCCTGCCAGGATCATGCCGCGTTCTACCAGGTGCCCGGGAAAACGGGCCAGCTTGCTGCTCAGATACATGAAGCAGGCGCCGACGTGAACCGACGGCCCTTCGCGGCCGATGGTGGCGCCACTGAACAGGCCAATCGTCAAGAGCAGGATCTTGCCCGCGGCGATCCACAGCGAGAGGACTGCGCTGCGGCCCGGTCCTTCGGGGATCTTCAGGGCCGCGATGGTTTGCGGGATGCCTGTCCCTTCCGTGCCTGGAAACACGAGATCCCGGAGCCGGCAAACCACCACGATGCCAATCGTGACAAAGAGGGCAGGCAGCAGCGGCGAGGACTCGAGCGCCCAGTGCACGAATTCCGCCGCGTAGAGGTCGGCGTAATAAAAAGCCAGGGCACCTGCGCCCGCCAGCGAGGCCGCCACGAACCACACGGCGTGACACCACCAGTCGTGCGGCGAGAACAGCCTGCTCCAGCTCGGGCGTTCTTCTTCGGGTTCTTGGGGCACGTCGCTCATCGACTCCAGGCTCCACGTGGGCGGTTGGAGTTTCCTGTGCTTGTTCTATGGGTGCGCCCGCGATTGGTCTGCCCGCTGGTGAAGAAGCCCTTTCGCATTCGCGCTTCCTCTGAATGGCAACCGGACGTAAGCTCAAGGCATGGTTCACATCGAGCCGCATTCGCTCTGGCTGGGGCACGCTGGCGACGGCCACGATTTCCGCCGTCTCTTCGATGAAGGTATCCAGGCGGTGGTTGACCTGGCCCTCGATGAGGCGCCCGTCGCGTTGCCGCGTGAGCTGGCCAGTTTTCGTCTCCCCCTGGTCGACGGCGCGGGCAACCGCGGCGAGATACTCTTCCTGGCGGTAAGCACCACGGCAACACTCTTGAAGATGAAGCTGCCCACGCTGGTGCGTTGCAGCAACGGCATGAGCCGCTCCCCGGCCGTTGCGGCAGCGGCGCTTGCCATCTTGCAGCAGCGGCCCATCGAAGAAATTCTCGCGGAAATTGCCGCGCAGCATTCCCTCGACTTGACTCCTGTCTTCTGGATGCAGGTGAAAGAAGTGCTCGGCATGTTCGGCGGGCGGGGATAACGCGACCAGCGACGACCTAGCTTGACTGGCTACGCCTGGCAATCCACTCCTGCGCCTTGTCGAGCAAGCGCATCGCGGTCCGGGCCGACCAGCGCAGGGCTGCCAGGCACAACCAGAGAGATTTCCAGAAGTAATGGACAATGCGGTTTTGGCTCGGCGGCGACACAGGGATGGCCATGGGCAAATCGCTGTCCGTAACCGCCCGTGGATCGGTCGCTTGCTTCGCATCGGAAAAGGCAACGGTCTCCAACTCGGGAGCCGAATCCTCCAGGGCCGCCGTCGAATCCAGCCAGGTCCGATAGGAGGGCAGTAGCGCCGGCGATTCCGGTATTTGCAGGGACGCGGTCTGGCTGCGCAAGTAGCTGCCCAGGACTTCGGCCGCCTGCTCCGGTGTTTGATAGCGCTGTGCTGGGTCTTTCGCGAGCATGATGTCGAGGAACTGCTGCAAATCCTCGGGGAGTGCTGGATCGAAATCGCGCAACGGTCTTGGCTTTTCCTTGGTATGCAAGACAATCAGCTTGAGCACGTTTTTTTCGACGAAGGGGGGCTGCCCGGTCAAGGTGTGGTAGAGGATGCAACCCAGACTGTACAGGTCGGACCGGGTGTCGGAGGCATGAGCGTCCACTCCCTGCTCCGGAGCCATGTAGGGGGGCGCGCCCAGCACCGTGCCCACCTTGGTCAAGTCTTCCTCCACGTTGGCGTCCACTTCTTCATCGATCTCCTGGAACATGGCCCGGCCCAGGCCGACATCCAGGATCTTGACCAGGGGCGGGCTCGAGGGGCTCGCGTCCGCCAGCACCATCAAGTTGGACGGATTCAGGTCGCGATGCACGATGCCCGAAACGTAGAGATGCTGCAAGCCGAGTAGCGCCTGGTAGACGATCGTCGCTGCCTCGGTAGGCGGCAGCTTGGTGCGCTGCTTGAGGATCTCCTCGAGCGTTTCACCCTCGAGGTGCTCCATCACGATATAGTGCAGATCGTGGTAGCTGCCCATCTGCAGGCTGCGCACGACATTGCCATGATTGAGCCGCAGGGCCAATCTCGCTTCACGCTGAAAACGGCCGAAAGCTACCGGGTCCTTGACCTTGGAGGGGGGCAGTACCTTGATGGCGACCGTTTGGCCGAGTCGGTGTATGGCTCGGTAGACACCGGCCATCTTGCCCACGCCGATGCGATCGAGCAGCTTGTACTCGTTGATGAAGAAATGGCCGATGCGGCCGCGCAGCAGCGATAGCGCCTGGTATTCGGTGAGGTACTGCTGGTCGACCAGCCATTTGCAAAACTGCTGCGCATCGAGTTCAGTGTGCCCGAGCTCGATCCAGCGCTGCTTGACCAGCTGGAGCTCGTGTGGCAACAGGAGCCGGCTCTTGGCCAGCAGCTGGAAGATGTTCTCCACAGACGAGTTCGCAGCGCTCTCGCCCCTGGCGGTCGGCGCCGATGTCTTGCAAAACGGCTCCAGAGCCTGCGCCAGTTCCGCTGGGGTCTGGTAACGTTCCTCGGCATTCTTGGCCATCAGCTTTCGAACGATCGCCGCCACCCCCGCGGGCACTTCGGACCGCATCGACTCGACTGCGGCTGGAGTCTCTGTGGCGTGTTTGGTCAGTTTTTGCATGAGAGTGCCCGCGGGAAACGGCACCCGGCCCGTGAGCATCTGGTAAAAAGTACAGCCCAGGCTGTAAAGGTCGGCGCGAATGTCGACCAGGTGTGGATCGCGCGCCTGTTCCGGCGCCATGTAATCCGGGCTGCCCATGACCGCGCCGTCGCTGGTCATGGTCGTGAACATCGCGCCGTTCTCTTCATTCAACTTGGCCAGCCCCATGTCCAGGATCTTGACCTGTCGGTTGGTGCTGGAGAGGTCGGGAGAGGCCGAAGAGGGCGCGGCTAGCAGGAGGTTGTGGGGTTTGATGTCGCGATGGACCAGACCCCGTTCGTGTGCATGCTGCAGGCCGAGAGCCGTTTGCCGCATGTAGTCGCACGCCTGCGCGACGGGTAACGGCCCGAACTGCTTGATCAGCCCGGCCAGGTCGGTGCCGTCGATGTATTCCATCACCAGGAGCTGATTGCCATCAATCTCCTCGGCGTTGTAGGCCATCACGATGTTCGGATGCGACAGGCTTGCTGCTGCCTGCACCTCACGTTGAAAGCGGCGCACGGAATTCGGGTTCTGTAGACGTTCTTTGCGAATGAGCTTGAGGGCCACGGTACGGTTCAAGGTCACGTGTCGAGCCTTGAAGACCACCCCCATGCCCCCCTCGCCCAAGCGTTCGAGCAGCACATACGGCCCCAGCTTCAGCTCCTTGAGCTGGCCACTGAACAGGCGGTTGACCTGGAACGAGGTCAACCAGCCCCGAGTGACCAGTTCACGTGCAAGCGCCTTCGGCTCCGGAAAGCGATGAAGCATGTCCGGCGTCAGCCGACTGAGATGATCAGGGTCGAGCAAGTGGTTTTCTTTCAACGTGGCTTGCAAGTCACGCGAGGCGGCGAAAGACATGGCATGCTCCGTTTCCCAGGGGCGGGGAATTCGGACGGAAATGGTGGGGTAGATTGTTGCGCCGTCAACCCGCACAAGCAAGAAAAAAAAGACTTCAGAAATGCGCTTCTTTGCGAGGGTAATTCCCAGGTGCCCGTTTGATTTCCTACCGTTCTTGTCGCAGACTGGGAGGATGTCTTTGGCCACCGCCCATCTCGTCGACCATCTTCGCGAACTCCAGCTCCTGGGGGCCGAACAGCTCACGGAACTGGCCAAGAGTGATCTTGCGCGGCTCGAGCCCGCCGCGCTCGTGCAGGAGCTCGGGCGGCGCCAATGGCTGACCTCTTTTCAGGGCCATCAGTTGCTCACCGGCGGCGATCTGGTCGTCGGCAACTACTTGCTCGTCGACCGCATCGGTGCAGGAGCCATGGGCACGGTCTTCAAGGCCCGTCACCGCAAGCTCGGGCGCCGCGTGGCCCTCAAGACCATCAACCCGGGTCAGCGTGAGGGTTCCGAGGCAGTGCAGCGTTTCTTGCGCGA
>JBFWSD010000296.1:0-7267 GCA_050248575.1 Gemmataceae bacterium | reverse complement strand
CCATCCCAGTCGAGCCAATTCCACCGCTCGAAATCGCCGCCACTCTCGCCAGTCGTGAAACCATGCAGGCCCCATCCTGTCATTATAGGTGTACAAAACTTAAGTTGGCTGCGCAGCTGTCAGTAATGTCCAAGTCGCCATCAGAGAGCGACTGGGTAGGATTGACTCAGACCCATTCGTTCGAGGCTCACAACTCAACAATTCGACTATCAGTTATCCGACCGCAAGAGATTTGCTTTGCAAGTTCTGGAACATTTGACGATCAGCGAATCCGAGTGTGGAACGTTGTAACGGGAGAAGAATCGAGGTCCTTTCCAGGGCAGCTTGGCATGAGCACAAGCTGCAACGATTTATTGGCGGCTCGCTCGGTCGACTCAGTGGAATGGGGCGCAGTCGGGCGGATTGGTGTATGGAGTCTCCAAACTGGTGAAGTCGTCCATATGATCAAGAGCCAGGAGCGAGGGGTTGTGTATTCGTTGTCGTTTACCCCGGACGGCAGTCATATCGCCGCGGCCGGCTTTCTTGGGCCTGACGGAAGCGTTTCTGAGTCGCACAATTCTATCAAGGTTTGGGAGTTGCGTCGCGGGTCCGAAACAATGCACCTAGCCCTAGGCACGGGTGAAGTCACTCAAGTTGCGTTCAGCCCAGATGGTGCCAGGATTGCGGCTAGTGAGAGAGTCAAGGTCATGGTTTGGGATGCGGCATCCGGCAAGAGACTGCTCGAACGATCGGCGCAGGACTGTGGCCAGATTCAGTTCGCTCACGATGGCTCCAGGCTCGTGTTTTCAGAAGGCGCGGTAGTGCGGATTGTCGAAGTTCCTAGTGGGAAAGAATTGTCGCGACTAACAAACGACGATTCTGTCGGGTGCTTCTGTTTTGACAACAGCTTTAAATATTGCCTAGTGGGTAATGGTAGGAATATCGGAATATGGAATCTTCCCACGGGGCGGCTTGTAGCATCCGTACCTGGCCACGATTTTCCAGTCAGCGCAATCGCGTTTTGCCCAAAGTCACGGCGTGTAATCAGTGGGGATCTGGGTGGAACCATAAAAATCTGGACGGTTACCTTCCAATAACTGTAGTGGACCAGCGATTCTTGTACACAACGCCCGTTGTAGTGGTCCAGCGATCCTTGTACTGTAGTGGTCCAGCGATCCTTGTACACGACAGGCGTTCACTGATTCTGGCTGCTTTGCAAGAGGCTGTCCGTGCCAGCCGCGCACCCCGAACGTTGGCGGTAGAAGGAAGAAATGAAAACGGTCAGGTCACGCGGTGGACAGTCACCCGTGGCAGATGGCGGCGATGGGACGGGAAGTGCACGCTCACTTCAAGCCTCGCGCCCGGCCGGCCCTTGACGAGCGTCTGCGGTCGGGCACAGGGAGATGCACGTGGCCAGGCTGCACGAGGTTCGAAGCGCGGTCGCCGGCAACGCGGCATCCGGCCGCGATATCTCTCATCTGGCGTCGCGCCGTTCAAGCCCGAGTGCGGCCTCTCGCTGTTGTACCAGTCGACAAACGAATCCAATTCCAGTTTCAAGGCGCACCGTGCCAGAGGCAAGACGCCAAGGGCACGAACACACTCCTGCTTCAGTGTTCGGATGAAGCGCTCGATGATTGCGATGGCGCCCGGCTGGCCGACCGCACCGAAGCGCTGACGGATGCCCTTGCTGGTACACCAGTCTCTGAAGGATTGCGAAGTGAACTGTGTACCCTGGTCGGTGACCAGGTGCCTCGGCGCTCGGTGCGGACGAGCAACCTGTCCGAGCAACTCTTCGAAATCATTTGCGGACGGTTGCTTGGCGAAGATGCCAAGACCCAGGACGCGCCGGAATAGTGTTCGAGGATGATCGCCAGCCACCAGCAGAAGGGCCAGCGCGGCGGCAAGGCGAACGGCAGCCACGAGGCCCAGGCGCCCGCAGCGGTCGACACCGTCGTCAGATCGACGTGCCAGACATGGTCAGGCTGCCTGGCGCTCACGCGGCGGTAGCTTGCGGGCATGCGCCGAACTGAAGCACCTGGCGGTGAGGGTGCCGGCAATGTCTGTCGCAGACGGGCCACAGTCGTAACTCCGAGGTGCAGTCCGGCCCGGGCAAGCAGCTGTGCGACCTTCACCTTGCCCAGGAGCGGGCAGAGCGCTTGCAGGCGTCTCACAACGTGACCCACAAACTCCGGAAACTTGTTGACGGGTTGTGGTGTGCGCAGCAAGGCCGTGGGCCCTCCTTCGTCGAGACGCCTTGTCCACGAAGCAATCGTCGCCGTCGTCACGTGAAGGCTCTGGCGGTAGACGACAGCGACCAGGCTCGGGCAGCACGCAGTTCCAGGATGGCCAGCCGTTCGCTGGGTTGATAGTGCGGCCGCTGGTTGGCGGGAATCCGTGCCAGCCGCGCATTCTTGATCCGCATCTCTTCGCGCAGCAGTGCGATCTCTTGCTCGAGTTGATCACAGCTCACCGCCGAGCGTCTGCGCTTGTCCGCGCTGCCGGCTGACCGGCCGCGTGCGGAAACGAGCGCGTAGTGCGCGAGCGACATGATGTGGATCAAGGCCGCCTGTATCGACCGTGACCAGGCGCGTGGCACGGTGAGCCGCGGACCGATCTTTGGTTTTCCCACCTGCACTCCCGAAAAAGCCCGGCGTACGACGGTTTCGTTGGTGCCGAATCGAAGGTGTTGCGGGTTATCTCTGTGGGCAGAGTACCTGTTTACCAACCTCGGGGCAGTCATGATCATATCCCGCTTCAACCCGCTGTGCTCGGTATTGCTGTTGAGTGTTGCTACGAATGTCGTCGCGCTCGGCGACCAGATCACCATTGGCGGACCGCTTTCGCCCGACGGCACGACCGAAGTCACCTGCGATCTGCCGGTGGAAGTTCGCCACAGGAACCGGGGTGGCCGCAATGGTGCCGGCCTCTGCGTCTTCGCCTCGATCGACCACTCGGCCCTGTACCAGAATGACCCCACGGTCATCGGCTTCTTCCAGAAGATGTTTGCCGAACCCGGAGGCGGCTGGCCGGCCAAGGTCGACGCCATGATGAAGAAGTACTGTCCCCACGCCCACTACCTGCAGTACGAGGGCAACGACCCGGCCATTCTCGAACTGGCCATCAAGACCGGCCGCATGCCGGCCGTCACCTACAACGGCCACGACCCGCACTACGGCATGAATCAATCGATCGCCCACATGGTGAGCCTGGTCCACCTGGACGCCAGCTACGCCGTGGTACTCGACAACAACTTCGTGGGTGAGCGTGACCTGGTGTGGCTCTCGCCCGAGGATTTCTACAGGCGCTGGCGCGGCAGCGGCTCCGGCTGGGCCGTGGTCCTGCTGTCGTCGCCGCCGCCCCCTGTCCCCCAGAACTGAAAGAGGTGATGTCATGCGATTGCGACTCTCTCGACTCTTGATGTTTGGTCTCTTGGTCTTGCTCGTGAACGTCACGGCCTTCGCCCGGGCCCAGTGCAGCAATGGCCGCTGTTCGGTGCCGCGTGACCGGCCCGCCGTCTATCGTTGGCTACCGCATGCCGAGGACGCCGGCTATCTGGGCCTGTTCCGCAACGGCGTGCAGATCGGTGGCTTCAACACGCGCACCAGGGTCTACCGATCCTACGATGCGCTGAACGACGCATGGGGCCCACCGGAGAGGCCGCCCTGGCAGAAGGACTGCAACTGCAGTCCACTCTGCACCTGCGGCGACCAGTGTCGCTGCGCGGAAGCAGGACCTTGCAACGAAGGTTGCCCCTGTGCCGGTGCGAGGATCGAACAGATCCCCAATTACGGCGTGGACCTGTCCAAGCTCAACGGAAACAGGGAACTCATTACTCTGGACGGTCAGCCCGTGTCGAAGCAACAAGCGTATGAGATCCTCGAGCGCGGGCAACTTATCGACGACTCGGGCAAGTTGCGCTTGACCGTGATCGGCAGCGACGCCGAACGTCGGCAGGTCCTTGACGACCTGGGACGAGCGCCGCTCAGCCAGTGGCACGAGGATCTGCTTGTGCAGGACTACCCGGCCTCTCACTGGGCGGTGGCCAAGAGCGGCTTCGTCACCGCCGGCACTCCGACCATCTACCTGCAGGCACCGGACGGCAAGGTGCTGCACCGCCAGGACGACTACGCCGATGGTGCCGAGGGCCTGGCGACGGCATTGCGTCGGGCCCATCCCGACTACGATCCGCAGAAGGATTTCGACCTGCGCAAGCTGCGCGGGCTCTTCAAGCTGCCGCAACTCCCCCTGCCCGCCTGTCTCCTGGCGGGCGGGTTCGTGTTCCTGCTCGTGCGTCGCTCGATGCTGCGTGCATCGGCCTGACAGAAAGGAAGTGCCATGATCGAACTCCTCTACTACCTCGGTTTCGCGTTCCTGGGCTGGTGGCTCCGCAGCCAGGGCTTGGCTGCGGGGCAGGCGCCCGGCAAGCCGCCAGCCGCTATCCAGTCGGTTCCCCTGGATCGGGACATGCTGCTGGCCATCCTGAAGATGCTGCTGGAGCGACAGGGGCTGCAACTGCCCGGCGCGCCGGGAATCGGACCCGGAACGATCTTCCACGTACCGGTGGAAGTGAGCGCCAGCCCGAAGGCGCCCGCGGTCAGCAACGGCGCCTGAGAACCTGGAGAGCCCGGCCAGAGGTGCCGGGCTCTCGCATTGGTGAGTGCCATGAAGCTCGACATCCTGCAAATCGGCTGCTCGTTACCGTGGGCACGGTTCGATCCGGTGCGGCCTCTCTTGCAGCGGCATCCGGACTGGAAGGCCTTGCTGGTGGAACCCGTGCCGCGCCTGCTGCGCCAGGCGCAGGAATACTATCGCAGGCACACCTCGGCCCGACACCTGTGCTGGGATTGCTCGGCCATTGCCTCGCAGTCGGCCGAGCGGGCTGACTTCTGGGAAGCGCCGGTCCGCGCAGCGCACGACTGGCAACGAGGTCTGTCGTCGTTTCAGCAGCGGCTGGCGCAAACCGCCAGCACCTCGCCGAACTCGATCCAGGTAGTCGTCCGCACGCCGGCGGAACTGCTCGAACGGCACGGCGTGGCGTCCGTCCGCTCGCTCTACATCGATGCCGAGGGCTGCGACGGCGACATTCTGCAGGCCTGGCCGTGGGAGCGCGTGGCTCCCTGCTACGTTCGCTTCGAGCACAAGCACCTGGCCGATGTGGATGCCATTATTGGTTTCCTGCAGAGCAGACAGTACGTTCTGGTCTCTTTCGATGGCGAGGACGCGGGAGTGGTTCGATGTCGCTGACGGCCGTGACGATCGTGTCGGGGCAGCAGTATCGCTTGCTGGCAAAGCTGTCGGCACACCTGGTGCAGCGCTTCACGGGCCTGAGTCCCGTGGTCATCGACGCCGGCTCCGAGGGCAAGAGCTGCGTCCAGCGGAAACTGTCTCTGCCCTTCGAGTACAGGCTGCCCATTCTCTACTTCGACGCCGACTGGTTCTTGACGGCGCCCTGGGACGTGTCCGCGTTTGCAAACCTCGAAGGACCGGCGGCGGTGCGCAACCGGCCCACTCCGTGCGTGTGGGTCAATCGCGACATCGAGGATCTCGGCCTGGATGCCGAGAGGTACTTCAATACGGGCCTGCTCATCTTCGGCCGTGGCAGCGAAGCCGCCTGCGATGAAGCGTTGCACTGTCCGCCCAGGAGCGACTGGGGCGAACAGACCCAGCTCAACTGGGGGATCGCTCGGTCAGGGGTGCCACTCTTGTTGCTGCCGCCCCAGTACAACGTCATTCCGCTTCGCGGCGCACCGCTGCCGGCACGGGACGAAGTCATTGGCTTGCACATCGGCGGTGGCACAACACTGAACCGCATCCCGGTGCTGCGCCAGGCGCGTGCGCTCTACCGATTCTGAATGAGGTGCAGAGAATGCGGCCAGCACTCTTTCTTGATCGCGATGGCGTGATCCTTGTCGAGAAGCACTATCTCGCTCGCCCCGAACAAGTCGAGCTGATCGACGGAGCTGCCGAGGCCATCCGGCTCGCCAACACTGTCGGCGTGCCGGTCTTCGTGGTGACCAACCAGTCCGGGGTTGCGCACGGTCTCTGCGATGTCCACGTGCTCACGGAGATCCACGCGGTGATGGAAACCATGCTCGCGGAGCGAGGCGCCCGCCTCGACGGCATCTACAGCTGTCCACACCATCCGAACGCCAGTATCGAGACATTTCGTCAAGCCTGCGCGTGCCGCAAGCCAGCGCCCGGAATGTTGCTGCAAGCTGCCCGTGATCACGACCTGCGACTGGCCGGTTCCTTCGTCATCGGGGACAAGCTCACCGACCTGCAAGCGGGGCAGGTAGTTGGCGCGCGAGGCATCCTGGTGCGTACGGGCCACGGTGCGCGGCAGGAAGTGCGTGGAGCTTGGGCGATTGTTGAAGACCTGAATGCCGCGGTACGCGCCGTGTTGCCTCTATTGATTGGTCCAGGCCGGCTGGCGAAGTGCTGAATCAACACTTTTCCGTGGTTCGAGGGAGGACTTCCTGCGGACTTCATGGTGTGGGCACGACAACCAAGTGTGGAGCCTGCTCCGTGACACCCGACCTCTTCATCACCTGGGCCAGCGGCCGGATTCTCAAGGCGCCCTCGTTTCGCTGTTTTCGCGAGTCGCTACGGCGACAGCAAGCCAGCCTGGTCATCTTCACGCAGCCCGATCACTGGGCGTCGGAGTGCCTTTGCCCGGACGAGCACACGAGGATCGTGCCCTGCGGTCGGACATCGCCCAATCTCCTGGTCGAGAGGCACAAGCACATCGCCGACTACCTGGCCTCGACCAAACCAGACGTCCGCTTTGCGATTCACCTTGATGCTCGCGACGTGGTGCTGCTTCGAGACATTCGCACTTCACTGTTGCCTTTCGAGGGTCAACTCCTCCTCTTTGACGAGGGCATGACCCACGCCGATTCGGTGTGGAACCAGCGTGACCAGGCCCTCCTTCAGGGCACACCGGTGGCGTGCGAAACCTGGCCGGTGATTAACGGGGGCGTGCAGATCGGTCCGCCCGAGAAAATCGAGGCGCTCAGTCGCTCGATCTGGGCAATCGGCCAGGGCAAGGGCTGCAGCGATCAGGCAATCCTCAATCGCCTGTACCAGAACAGCCTCAGGAACAACTGCCAGCTCATCTCGCCACGGCAAAGCGGCCTCGTGGTCCATGGCTCGGTCATCGAGCGCGGTCTTCTTGACTTGCAACTGGGCAGCGACGGCCAGGTCTGGGGCCGGGGGCTGAGGGAACCGTACGGGATTTTCCACCAGTGGGACCGGACCTCACTGGCACGCTGGGTCTATCAACGGTTTG
>JBFWSD010000295.1:0-7268 GCA_050248575.1 Gemmataceae bacterium | reverse complement strand
GCGGGGCGCCATATTCGCAGGGTTCGAAGGCTTCCACGTATTCTATGGCGGCGGCCCGCGCCGGGCCATAGGTCTTCACGAGCAGGTCCTGGAAGCGGCCCGCGCGCGGGCGGATGCGCTCGCGCGTCTTCTTCTTCATGAATTCCAGGCGCGCCGCGTCTTCCTTGGGAACCTCGGCCTCGTACTGGTGGTTGTAGGCCAGCCATTCGTAAAACTGGGACTTGTGGCAATGCAGCATGCCGGCAATCTTGTCGAGCACGGGCCCGACATCGACAATCACATCCGGCGCGAAAGCGTAGGGCTTCTGAAAATCGTCATACATGTAGCAGATGACCGGATCCTGGCGCAGGTGGGGCACCTCGGGCACCACCGCCGGCACCGTCACCATGTAAGCCGCATCCTGCACCACCTGGCTGGTGTAGCGATGATCGGGATGATAATCGTTGGGCCGATGCGTGAGCACCAGGTCGGGCTGATAACTGCGAATGAGGCGAATGACCTGGGCGCGGACCTCGAGCGTGGGCAGGAGCTGCCCGTCGTGGTTATCGAAGACGTCGTAGTCGGCGCCGATACTTTCGCCGGACGCCCGGGCCTCTGCCTTGCGAATCTTGGCGAGCTCGGGCCCCTTGAGCTGGTGATGGCCGGCGTCGCCGTTGGTCATGCTGATCATCTTGACGGTGTGGCCCGCGCCGCGATAGAGGGCCGCCAGCCCGCCCGCCGAATAATCCGCGTCGTCGGGATGAGCGCCAATGATGAGCAAACGGAGTTTATCTGCCATGGCATGATCCGAGAAGAGAGAGGAATATAGGTCTGTAATGCTGGATATATGATGTTGGCCGCGCGGCGGCGAGTGGTCACTGGCGATTCGCCAGCAGCCGGGCTGCGGCACTGCTGCCAGCCGCGAGATTCGCTTGTAGTTTCGATCCGCAAAGTCTAGGTTAGGGTGACGTAGACATGACGGGACCTGACCTCCATGGAGAAACGCTCATGAGTCTCCGCAAGGGATTTTGCCCTCGGTCCATTCGCTGGTTCGGGGCCATCACGCTGTTCGCACTCTTGACCGGTTGCTCGAAAGAAGCCACGCCCGAGCCGGCCGCGACGGAAACCAAGCCCGGGGCCAAGGCGAGCGGCAAGACTGGCAATGACGATCTTGGCCCGCCGCAAGAGCCGGTGCTGAATCAGATTGCCTCGCTCTTCAATCCCACTTTCGGGCAAGAAAGCAAGCAGACCTTCCAGGTCGTCGGCGAGGAGATACGGCCGATCGGCAACCCGAACGATGGCGGCGACTTCAAGAAGGTCGAGCCGAACGGGCCCGACTTCGGGCCCGATGACAAGGTTGAAGAAATCGAGTTCAACGGCGATCCCCTGCTCTCCATCGTGATCAAGGAACAGAACCAGCGCTTCGGCATCGGGCTGCCCAGGGAACGCGATCCACGCAACCCCGGCGAAACGAAGCGGCTCACCTACGCTCCTGACGGCTCTTACAACAACACCTGCGTCAAGATCGACGGCTACGAAAACATCTTCGGTCAGAATCCAGGCGGCTGGGACACCGATCGCCAGGGGCAGATCAAGCAGCGCGAAATCCTGCCCGGCCGCGCCTGGGTCTCCACCTGGAAATTCCCGCAAAATGTCTTCGTCACACAGACCCTGTTCATCATCCCGAATGATGCCACCAAGAAGCTCGACACGCTGCTGGTACATTACCTGATCGAAAATCGCGACTCGCGTTCGCACAGCGTCGGGACGCGTGTCATGCTCGATACCTTCATCGGCGCCAACGACGGCACGCCCTTCCTGGTTCCGGGCCGGCCCGGGCTGGTCGACACCAAGCTCGACATCATCAACTCCAGGGACATTCCCGACTTCGTGCAGACACTGGAGAGCCCCGACCTGGCCAAGCCGGGTGTGATTGCCCAGGTGAATCTGAAACTGCCCGCCGGGCTGAGGCTGAACGCCGGCGATCCCGAAATGGAACCGATCACGCGCCTGGTGATCAGCCGCTACCCCGGCAATCCCGAGATCCGCTGGGACTTTGTCCGCGACGGCAAGTTCTGGGACATGAACGATAAGTCCAAGGGCAGGGAAAACGATTCGTGCGTTACCGTCTATGGCGAATACCGTCCGATGGTGCCCAAGGAAAAGCGCGTGATGGCGTTTACCTACGGACTGGGCCAGCTCAGCAGCCTTGGCAAGAACGACGCCAAGCTGGGACTCACCTACGGCGGTCAGCCCCAGCCCGGCAAGCAGATCACCGTGAGCGCGTGGCTGCGCGATGCCAGGCCCAACCAGCGCGTCATGCTGGACCTGCCCGCGGGCATGAAATTCGTGGAGGGCTACAAGAACGAACAACTCGCCGTCGCCGGTGTGGGACGTCTCAGCCAGGCGTCGTGGAAGGTCGAGGTCGACGAAGCGGCGAAGCCCGCCATTTATAGTTTGAAAGCCGCATCGGAAAGAGAGGAGCAGTCGGTGGACGTGCGCGTTCGCAATGACTTCAAAGGCACCCTCAACATGAAATGACCGCCCTTACGGCTCGATGAGGTATTGCATGCCGGCGCCGCTGCCCAGCCCGTGCAGCGCGTCGGCCAGCCGGGCCAAAGGAAATTGGCCCGAGATGAGCGAATCCAGATCGAGCCGGCCAGACAGCAAGAGTTGCCGCGCGGCGGCCACGTCGCGCGGCGCGAAGTGGAAGCTGCCCAGCACGCGCATCTCTTCATAGTGAAGCCGGAACGTGTCGAGCTCGATGCTGGTGCCGCGCGGCACGCCGCCATAGAGAAGCACCTGCCCGCCAGGAGCGACGCGGGCCGCCGCTTCACGCCAGCCCGCCAGCTGCCCGGTACATTCGATGACGCAATCGAAACGACGATCATCAACAGCATTGTCCATCAGTTCCCGGGCATCCGCACCGAAGCGGCGGGCCAACTCGACTCGCGCTTGATGCCGCCCGGTGGCAAAACGCGCCGCCTGCGTGTAGCCGGGCAAGAGTTGCAGGAAGAGCAGCCCCATGGAACCCAGCCCGATCACGAGCACGTTCTCGACACCGCGAAAGTCGAGCAGGCTGAGCCCGTGCACCACGCAGGCCAGCGGTTCGAGAAAGACCGCGTGTTCGGGTTTCAGCCCGCCGGGCCGCTCGAACAGGTTCTGTTGCACGATCGGGGCAGGCACCAGCAGGTACTCGGCAAACGCACCCAGCACCTTTTCCTTCATCACGTCGGGGCAGAGTTGCGGGCGGCCCTTCCGACACAGGGCACATTGCAGGCAGGGCGCACTGTGAACTCCCATGACGGGCTGCCCCACCGTGAAGCGATCGACGCCCGCACCGATTGCGGCCACCGTGCCCGTGTAGCGATGCCCGAACGGCCCGGGCATGGGGATTTGTGGATGGCCGCGCAGGAAGGCTTTGCGATCGGTGCCCCCAGCGAGGGCGGAATCAATGCGAATGAGGATCTGGCCCGCGGCGGGCACGGGCACGGGCACCCCGCGCAGCTCGATCTGCCCGGGCTCGATCAGGTAGGCACATTGCTGTTTGGTCGTGGACATGTGGAGCTCAGGCGATGCGCAGCACGCGACACGTTTCCTCGTAGCTGGACTCGAGTTCGAGTGGGACGTTCAGTTCGTCATTCAGCCAGATCGGCAAGCTTGGCAGCGGCTGCCCGACGTCGAGGCGATGTGCCCAGGTGCCAAGCTTGGCGGTCTCACCGAAGCGGCGGCAGCGACATGTCACCGCATAGGTCGCGGGCGGTTCGGGAGCAAAGGCCGGGTCGTTGCGGTCGAGCAGGGCCAGCAGTTCGGTGTAGAGATTGAAGCTTCGCGCCGTGACCAGATCGACGATCGAGACCGAGACTCCCTTCTGCAGCAAGGCGGCACATTTCGTGACGAAGGCGCGGCGGTTTTCGGCGCAGTCCTTGTTGGCAGGGCTGACCATCTCGACCGCCGCCACTTGCATGCGGCCCCGGCTCTGATCATAGATCAGCACTTCGTACTCGTACTCGTCCGTGAGTTCGATGTCGGTTGAGAGCGTAGGCTCAGGGGACGCCCAGCTTGCCGTGGCGGTTCCCGCTCCGTTGGATCTCGAGGTCAATCCAGCGTGCTCTGGGCCTTCATCCTCAAAAGTGCAGACATCGATCTCGAAGTAGGAACCGAGATGGGTACGCGGCTCGGCGCTGTAGTCTTCCGGCAAACGCGGCACCAGGTGCTGGACCATGACCGCGGGCCACATCCCGTGAAAGCCTTCCCAGGATGCACGTCTCGAAACAGGCGGGCGAAAGTGATCGCGCAGCGGCATGTGACTCTCCTTGCTTGTATCTTACCATGCGGGCGCGGACGAATCACCGTTCGGTAGCCGTGTCGATTCGAGAATCGCCACGTTGCGAGTCGGCCCGGCGCGCCATAGAGTACCCGCGGCGCCGGAACGGATTCCCTTCATACCATTTTCATCTGCGAGGTAGCTTCGATGGGAGCGTTCCAAAGCGCACAAGCTGGCATCCAATCCCTCGCCTTCGACGATACCATCAAGAACAAGGCACTGGGCTATCTCGAGCAGTGGCTGACTGGCGACGCGTTCGCCGGTTACCGCCCGCAGCTTGAATGGCTCATCGACCAACAGCAATGGACCGGGCTGCTCGACCGCTTCTACCAGATTCTGCCCTTCGGTACGGGGGGCCGCCGCGGCGCCGTCGGCATCGGGCCCAATCGCATGAACCGCTGGACCCTCGGCGCCTCGGTGCAGGGCCACTGCGAATACCTCAAGGAACGCTTCCCCGGCATCAAGACCATTCGCGTCGTGCTCGCCTACGACGTGCGCCAGTTCGAGGACAAGCGCGGGCAATACAACCCCAAGCTGCCCAACCCGGTCTTGCACCTGTCGTCACGCGCCTTCGCCGAGGAGGCTGCCTGCGTGTATGCCGCCAACGGCATCGAGGCCCACTTGCTTCCCGAAGGCAGCAAGCGCTTCCTGGCCACCCCCGAGCTCTCCTTCGCGATCCGATTCTTGCAGGCCCACGGCGGGCTCAATGTTTCCGCCTCGCACAATCCGCCCGACGACAACGGCGGCAAGTTCTACGACGAACGCGGCGGGCAGCCCGTGCCCCCCGACGATCAGATCATGGCCGACCTCGTCGACCGGGTGAAGACGATCAAGTTGCTCCCCTGGGAGGAGGCCAAGCGGAGCGGGCGCGTGCAGGTTCTCGATGACTCGTCGCACCAGGCCTACATCGACCTTTGCAAGAAACAGTGCCTGCTCGATCCGCCCCGCTTCGATGAACTGCAGGTCGTCTTCACGCCGCTGCACGGCGTCGGTTCGATGACAGCCATGGAAGCGCTCGTCGGGCAGGGCTTCCGCGTGTTGCCCGTGCAGGAGCAGATGACCACCGACGGGCAGTTCCCCAACGTCACCAAGGCGCCCAATCCCGAAGTACCCGAATCGATGGACCGGGCCGTCGTCCTGGCCCGGGAAAACAACGCCAGCATCATCCTGTCCACCGATCCCGACGCCGATCGCCTGGGCTGCATGATCCCAGCACCTGCATTGCAGGAGGGCTGGCGTTTTGTCACGGGCAACGAGATTGCCGCCCTGCTCACGCATTTCAAGCTGGAACAGCTCGACAAGCGCGGCGAGATGCCCGCCTCGCCCATCGTGGTGAAGACGGCTGTCACCACCGCGCTGGTCACGCGCATCGCCCGGCATTTCAAGGCCCAGGTCGTCGAGGATCTGCTCGTCGGCTTCAAGTACATCGCCGAAGTGCTGTGGCAGCTCGAACAGCAGGGCAAGTACGAAGACGTGGCCGGCGCGCCCCAGGACTTCATCATCGGCGTCGAAGAGAGCCATGGTGCGCTGGTCACCGACAAGATTCGCGACAAGGATGCGGGCGGCGCCGCCGTCCTGCTTGCCGAGCTTGGCCTCGCCTGCAAGCGCAGCGGCAAACCAATCCTCGACTACCTCGACGGCATCTACCGCAAGTTCGGCTACTTCAAGAACCAGGTC
This sequence comes from Gemmataceae bacterium, assembly GCA_050248575.1. Classification (GTDB taxonomy): domain Bacteria; phylum Planctomycetota; class Planctomycetia; order Gemmatales; family Gemmataceae; genus JBFWSD01. Next base: position 1,285 of record JBFWSD010000295.1, on the reverse strand, counting down.
GCCAACATCGTCATGTCCGGCATCGAGGGCAAGCAGAACATGCTGCGGATGCTCGATCTGCTACGCCAATCGCCTCCGAAGGAGATTGCCGGCGTGCCCGTGTCGGGCTTCGAGGACCTGCAAGACGAGAACGGCCGCATGGGCCCGTTCAAGGGAGATACCGATCGCATCTCACGCAATGTGCTGGTGTTCCGGCTGGGAGAGCATGCCCGCATCACCTTGCGGCCCAGCGGCACCGAACCCAAGGCCAAGGGCTATGTGGAAGTAGGCTCGGAGCCCTGCGGCATGAACGCCTCGGCCGCCGACTTTCAAAAGATCCGCGCCGAAACCGACAAGCAGGCGAGCCATTTCGCGGACGAGTTCCTCAGGCTGGCCCTCGGGCTGGTCGGCCTCAAGCCCTAGCGAATGCAAGTCGACGCCGCGTCCACGGCGTTCACAGATCCTTGGGCTCGATCCAGTTTTCTTGTTCGGCGGGCGGCTCATCCAGCAAATCGAGGAGACGGATGGGGTCGTCGGCAGCCAGCAGCATGCGGCGACTGCGCTGCTTGAGAAAGCCTTCGCGGACCATGTGATCGAGAGTGCCCAGCAGAGCATCGTAGAAGCCGTCGATATTGACGAGCCCGACCGGCTTCTGGTGCAAGCCGAGCTGCACCCAGGTGACGATCTCGAAGAGCTCCTCGAGCGTGCCAAAGCCGCCGGGCAGCGCCATGAAAGCGTCGCTCAGTTCGAACATCATTGCCTTGCGCTCGTGCATGGTAGCCACCACGCGCAGCTCGGTCAGGCTATTGTGGGCCAGCTCGCGATCGACCAGGGCCTCGGGAATGACGCCGATGGCCTCGCCGCCCGCTTCCAGGACCGCGTCGGCCAGCACCCCCATCAAACCAACGTGACCCGCGCCGAACACGAGGCCGATACCGCGTCGCACGAGTTCCTGCCCCAGGTGGCGGGCCGCGTCGGCATACACGGCGCGATCGCCGCTCTTCGAACCACAGAAGACGCACAGTCGCTGCATTTTCCAGGTGCCTCACCAGAGAAGACGTGCCCGTCCGCAAGCGGTATGATAGCTTGAAGTTCGAGGCCCGGCACCGTCGCTTTGTGAGCACCGTCGCCATGACCCAGTTCCTGGAAGCACATTCGGGCGCCCTGCTGATCCTGCTCCTCACGATGCTGGTGCTGTTCACGCTCCTGATCCTGGTGCCCCAGCTCTTGCGGGCCAGACACCATGCGGCCGAGCTACAGCACGCCGAGCACATGAAAGCATTGGAAAACGGCCACAAGATCGAGC
>JBFWSD010000294.1:0-7285 GCA_050248575.1 Gemmataceae bacterium | reverse complement strand
AGATCTCGTCATTGAGGCGAAAACATGCTGGAGGTGAGTGCCGTTGCGGGGCGTTGCCGGATCCGTGTCAGCAACAAAAGTCATATGGGAGTCAGCAGTTACGGCATGAGCACGCGGGCCACGGCCTGGGGGCTTGCACACTCGCGATTCGGCGATTTTCGCCTTAAATCGCCAAGCGGCAATGACCTGAGGCGATTGGCACAACAGGCTTCATGTGCAAGAGAAGTGTGCAAGGTGCCCGTTCTCAGACAGACAAACCTGACACGTACTTTTCCCCGGCCCGGCGCATCATTATGGGAAATTAGCCCGCTGCGCAGTGAACGGGAGGTGTCGACCAGTGTCGCTCGGTGTCGCAACCAGAGGCGAAAGTCGTGTGGCCACGGTGACTTGAGGCGTTTGTTTGCGCACTTTTTGCTTTTCGGGGACGGTGTTTTGCCGCAAATTGAAATCCTGCAATGGCTAAGAGCGATCAGCAATAGGTCTCCATTGCGCAAGCGGGCATGCAGCGCCTGCGTTTGGTCATGGAAGTGGCATTCGCTTGTCGGCCCTTTTGCACTCGGGCCAGTGGTCAGGCCAGCTCTGCACGATCGCGAGCGTATTCTTCAAGATCCCAAGGGCGTGTTGGCGTGAACTCACTCACCCCGCAGCCGGTTCACTTCGTGCTCGAGGGCCGTGACGCGTTGTACCAGGCTCTTGATCTGTTCTTGCAGGCGGGATTTCTCCTCGATCTCTTCCACCAGCCGGTCGTATTCCTGGGTGGCTTCCTTGACGGCGGCGAGCAGATCGTCGGGCTGCCACGGCTTGCGCAGGAACTGGAAGACATGCCCCTGGTTGATGGCGGCGATGACTGCCTCCACGTCGGCGTAGCCCGTGAAGAGCATGCGGATGGCGCGTGGATGCTTGGCCCGCACGTTGGTGAGGAGCTCGACGCCGGAGATCTGCGGCATGCGCTGGTCGGTGAGGACGATGTGGACTTCGTTTTCGAGGAGGAGCTTGCTGCCCTCCTCGGCGCTGTTGGCTTTCAGGACGGTGTATTCGCGGCGGAGCAGGTCGTGGATGGAATCGCAGACATCGGGTTCGTCGTCGACGACGAGCAGGCAGTGTTTCTTGGCGGCAGCCATGAGCCCCTCAAAGAAGAGTGGAAGACGAGCATATATTGATATGTCCATCTCTCATGGATGCAATCGGGCAATCTGCTGATTGGCATTTGTACATGTGCCAGAGATTACAACCTGGTGCGAGAGTCATTCGACGCTGCCGATTGGCAGGCCGTCGTTGCGAATGCCCATGCTCTGATAGGTGGCAAGGTCGATGTTCTGGCTGACGAAGCGAACGGAGCCGTCGGCGAGGGCAAAGTGGCAGCCCCCTTCGTGTCGGCTGCCGAACATGACCGCCGACACCGTATTGCGGGCCAGCTGAGCATCCACGCCCGGGTCCACGTCGGAGCCATTGATGGGCATGCGCGTGGCGGCCAGCGTGAGCGGCATGGTGGCGTTGCCGTTGAAGAAGGTGGAGCCCCAGGTGGCATACCACCACTGCCCGGAAGCGTTGGGGTTGCCGGAGTACACGCCCAGGTAGCGTGTTTCGCCGAGCAAGTAGGTGTTGGAGGTGCCGTCGGTGATGTCGGCGATACGGGTGTCGGAGTTGTGATAGAAGATGCCGTTGTAGTAGTTCTGTCTGCCCGGGTAGCGCTTGTCGCAGCGGCAGTAGCTGCTGGGATCGGTGCCGCCGCCCTGCACGGCGAAGTAGTTCGAGTTGGCGTTCTCGTCGGTGTTGTTGTGGTCGGAGGGGCACTCGAAGAGCGGGTTGCGTTGGGTCTGCATGGGCTTGTTGGTTTCTTTGGAATTGGGTTTTTTCGAATGGAATGAGCCGTTGGGATCGATCTGGCGATAGCGGTTGCCCTGCTCGAGCTGGGGCAGGATGGCGAGCGCCCAGGGCATGCGGCCCTGCGCTTTGCTGCCATCGCAAGGGTCGACGCCGTCGTAGCGATAGCCTGCGGGGAAGTGCCGCTGAACATCGAGGTAGTTGTGCATGGCGATGGCGAGCTGGCGCAACTTGTTCTGGCAGGTCGCGCGGCGGGCCGCCTCGCGCACTTTTTGTGCCGCGGGCAGCAACAACGACATCAGCACTCCGATGATGGCGATGACGACCAGCAGCTCGATCAGGGTAAACCCGCGTCGGTGTTGCATTTTCGGCCTCCTCGCGATGTAGCCCTTCGACTCACTCGCACTTGAACGGAGGCAGCCGCGAAATGTGACATCATTTTCCAGGTGACGGCCATCGACGTGAATCCGGCTCAGACTTGCTCGGTCACCCACGGTAGCAGGGCATCGTGTACTTCCATGGCGGTTTGTTGCCGGTGGGCAGGATCCTTGGCCATCATCTGGCTGACGATGGCTTCGAGATCGGCGGGCACTTCAGCACGTAGCTCGTGGATGGGCTGGGGCTGGCTCGAGCGATGGTATTCGATCTTCCGCCACACCGTGCCTTTGCCGAACGGGATCTTGCCCGTCAGCAAGTAGTAGAAGCTGGAGCCCAGGCTGTAGATGTCGGCCCGCGAGTCGACCTTGTGGCTATCGTAGGTCTGTTCGGGGGCGATGTAGTCGGCCGTGCCCAGCACGCCCTTGGTGAGGACGTCGACCTCGTCTTCGAAGAAGCGGGCCAGCCCCATGTCGAACAGCTTGATCACGCCATCCTTGGACAGGAGCAAGTTGGCGGGCTTGATGTCGCGGTGAATGAGTCCCTTGTCGTGGATGTGCTGGAGACCGCGCGTGGCCTGCCGGATGTAGTCGACCGCAGTGGGGATGGGCAACGCTCCGTGCTTGTCGACCAGTTCGAAGAGGTTGGTGCCCTCGACGTATTCCATGACCATGAAGTGGAGCTTTTCGTCTTGGTCGATTTCATAGGCGTGGACGATGTTGGGATGGTCGAGGGCGCAGATGGCCCGTCCCTCGCGGCGGAAGCGTTTGAGGACGACGGAGTCGTCGGCCTTGGCCTTGGGCAAGACCTTGATGGCCACGAAGCGCTCGAGCAAGTCCTTGTGATGGCACAGGTAGACGCTGGCCATGCCGCCGGCGCCCAGGGGGCGGAGCACGACATAGCTGCCCACCGTGAAGCCGCGGAACTTGCCCAGCAAGAGTTGATCCGCCTGGAAGCTGGTGAGCAGTTTCTCGGCGACGAAGAGCTCGCTGAGGTCGCGGAGATGTTCGGGGAGCGTGCGGCCCTGGAGGAACTGCTGCAGGCGTTCTTCGGGAATGAGGGCGCTTTTGCGCACCAGATCCAGGAACTCGGCCGGGTTGGTGGGAACCGGCATGAGTCATCCTTTCCGGAGCCAGGGCCCCGCCCGGACGATCGCTACGACTGTCATGTTTGCCACTCGACGCTGTTTCCGGTGAGGCAGTCCTCGTTGCCCGGCCGACTGGCCCCGTGGTACCATGCAAGTTGGTTGCCTTGCGAGGTCCGCGATGCCTGTGGAACCGTCAATCATCGAGGTCAATGCCTTCGACTACTACTGGAGTCAGACACTCCAGAAGAATATCTACTCCTATCGCTGTCCGAAATGCAATACCTGGGGCTACGTGCTCCAATCGGGCGATGTGCTCGAGTGCCCTACCTGCCACGCCTTCCTGCGCGTGGTGCGTGGCGAAAACCTGCCGGACAGGTAACGACTCGAAATTGGATCACCGATCACCTTCTATCTTGGGGCGCGGCAGGGTCGAAAGCAAGCGGCAGAGTAACTGCCAACCGGTCTCGGAAGGCTGAATCGGCATACCTCGACGCGGCACCAGGTTTGTGCGTAGCAAGCATGAACAAGACATCACCCTCTCCAGCACAGGCCAGCGAAATCGCCATTTTCGGGCGGCTCTGGCGCAGCGGCAAGGGAAGGATGTCGGCAAGCCTGGCTCGCTATGTCTTGACCTTGGGATTCTCCGCGGCTGAGCAGGTTTACATGGAAGGGCTGTCCGAGCGAAGACAGCAGGGCGACTTGACCCGCCAAGAGGAAACGGAACTGGACGGATACGTCAAGGCCGGGCGCCTTCTCGCCTTGCTGCACGCCCAGGCCCGTCAAACGTTGAAGCGCCAGAAGGGCGGCCGTTCGTGCTGCGCTGATCGCGGAAGGTGTGTTTCCGCCGGACGAGTGGGGCTGTCATCACTCGTTGCCGGTCCAGTCGAGGGCCGACAGCTCGTCTTCGGGTTCCCTTACCAGATCCTGGGCCAGACTCTCGAGCGCGGTCAACAGTTCGCTGACGCGCTCGGGCCGCTTGCTGGGCGTGTACGAAAGGCAGCGTTCGATCAGCATCCCCAGGGCGGGCGGCACCCCCGTGCAGCATTCCGTTACCGGCTTGATGGCCGCATCCCAGGTCTTGCCGTCCAGCATCAGCCCGCCTTTGCCGGGCAACGGGCTGGGGGGCAGCCGCAAGGTCACCAGGCGGTACATGGTCGCGCCGAAGTTGTAGATGTCGGTCTGCTCGTTGACCATCTTCTTGCGTGCCTGTTCCGGCGCCATGTATTCCGGCGTCCCCTGCACACGATCCTTGTTCTCGCCTTTGATCCAGGCCAGCCCGTAGTCGATGACCTTCACGTCGCCCGTGTGACTGAGCAGGATGTTGTTCGGCTTCAGGTCGGCGTGCAGGACGCGGCGCCGGTGCATGTGCGCCAGCCCGGACGCCACCCGGGCAAAGATCTGCACCAGGTGAGGCAACTTGACGCGCTGGAACTGGTCCATGGTCTTGCCATTCACGTAGTCGACCAGCAGGTGTACCTTCTTGACGCGAAACAGCCAGTCGCGCTGTTCTTCCAGGGCGTGGATCTTGATCAGGTGAGGATGATCCAGACGCTGGGCCACTTCGAACTCATGCCGTGCCTGGTCCAGGAATTTGTGGTCGTCCTTGCTGTTGATGGGCACGACCTTGAGCGCGTATTGCTTCGAATCGGCGCTGCGGCGCACGTGCAAAATGGTGCTGTGGGCGCCCTGTCCCAGGGTGCCCAGGATCTGGAATTTGCCGATGGTGACGGAGGCCATCGAGTTTCCCGCGCTGCCAGAGAGGATCGCTTCCCATGAAGGGACCGGGAAAGCATAAGAAAAACCGGGCCAAATGCAAGTATCATGGAGGCGAGAAGCCGTGCTTCTTCTTGCACTTGCCGACAAGGAGTGTTCATGCTCGGCCCACTGCCCGCTAAGCTGTCGGGATTCGATGCGACCTTGCCTCTCGAGCAAGCCCGCACCATTCCGGCGTGCTGGTACACCGATAGTGACATCTATGAACTGGAGTGTCGCGAGGTGTTCGGTGGCACCTGGCAGGCCCTGGGCCGCGCCGATCAGGTCGGCAAGCCCGGGCAGTTCTTCACCGCGGAGCTGGCGGGCGAGCCGATCCTCGTCATTCGCGACGAGCAAGGCACGCTTCGCGCGCTGGCCAACGTGTGCCGGCATCGGGCCGCCCGGGTCGAAACCGCAGGGCAGGGCTGCGCGAGCAAGCTGCGTTGCCCCTATCACGGCTGGACCTACGACCTGGCGGGCAAACTGCGCGGCACGCCCGAATTTGAAGGCGTCGTGGACTTCTGCAAGGAGGAGAATGGGTTGCCCGCCTTCGCGGTCCAGGAGTGGGGCGGCCTGGTCTGGGTGCATGTCAACGACGGCCCGTCTGGATTGCCCGACTTCCTTGCCCCATTGCCCGAGGTGGTGCGCGACCTGGGCATGGAGAAGTTGCGCTTCGTCGAACGCCGCGAGTATCGCATCGCCTGCAACTGGAAGGTCTTCGTCGACAACTACCTCGACGGGGGTTATCACATCAACTACGTCCATCCCGAACTGGCGGGCGTGCTCGATTATTCGCACTATCGCACTGACAACACGGGCAACGTCTCGGTGCAGCAAAGCCCGATGACGGGGGACGGCAAGACGGCCGAGCTGCGTTCTGGCCCGGTGGCACACTATATCTGGGTCTTTCCCAACCTCATGCTCAACATCTACCAGGGGATCATGGACACGAACCTGGTGCTGCCCGAGGGGCCCGATGCTTGCCGGGTGATCTTTGACTTCTATTTCGCAGCGGCCACGCCGCCCGACTTCATTGCCGAGAGTATTGCCCTGTCGGATCGCATCCAGGTGGAAGACCTGTCGATCTGTGCCGACGTGCAGAAGGGGATGGCCAGCCGCACTTACGATACGGGCCGCTACTGCGTTCGCCGCGAGGGCGCCATTCACCATTTCCACAACCTGCTGGCGGCGAAGCTGACCGCCCCCTATCAGACATGAGTTCACTTCTCTGGCTGTTCGCCTGTTTCATCGGCGGGCAACTTGACGCCGCGCTTGGCCAGTGCCTGCCGCAGCAGGTATTCGATCTGGCCGTTGAGACTGCGCAGTTCTTCGTCGGCCCAGCGCTGCAACGCGGTGAGAACTTGCGGATCGATGCGAAGCAAGAATGCCTTGCGTGCCATGATCACCCGGGGCCGCTTCGGCGAAAAGTTTCAGTTGTGCAGCGTGCCCGTGTTGAGGACCGGTTGCGGCACGGCGTGGCCGCACAGGACGACCAGCAGATTGCTCACCATGGCGGCCCGGCGTTCGGGGTCGAGCTCGACCATGTTCTTCTCGGCGAGCAGTTGCAGGGCGTGCTCGACCATGCCGACGGCCCCTTCGACGATGCGGCTGCGCGCCGCGATGATGGCCCCGGCCTGCTGTCGCTGCAACATCGCCGCCGCGATTTCCGGTGCGTAAGCCAGGTAGCTGATGCGTGCTTCCAGCACTTCCACGCCCGCCAGGTGCATGCGCTCGTGCAGCTCGTGCTTGAGCCGGGCCGCCACCTCCTCGATGTGGGCACGCAACGAGTGCTCGTCCGCATCGGGAGCGTCGTAGCTATAGTGGCTGGCCAGGTTGCGGAGGGCCGCGTCCGCTTGCATCTGCACAAAGCCTTCGTAGTCGTCCACCTGGAACACGGCCTGGGCCGCCACCGTCACCTTCCACACCACTACGGCGGCGATCTCGATGGGCGTGCCGTCCTTGTCGTTGACCTTCAACGGCGAACGATGTTCCGTGGCGGGCCGCAGCACGTGCCCGGCCGCATCTTTCACTTCCTCGGTGGAGGTCACGCCCGTCTCGAGGACGCGCACCCGCATCGACACCTTGGTCCTGGAATAGAACGGGTTGCCATAGAAGAAGCCGACGTCCTTGATGGTGCCCACGTATTCGCCAAAGAGTTGAATTACGCGAGCCTCGTTCGGACCATTGACGATGAAGCCGAAGAGCCCGATGAACCAGGCGAGCCCGCCGGGCACGATGATCAGCCAC
>JBFWSD010000293.1:0-7292 GCA_050248575.1 Gemmataceae bacterium | reverse complement strand
CCGGAGTACACCCCTCGGGAACCTCGATCAACCGATCAGGCTCTCCGAGGGGCTTTTTTTTGCAAGCATCAGTGAAGTTGCGCAGGATCGGCCGATTTTGCGTCGATTATCTTGGTCACCCACAACAGGTCGCGCGCCCGCGACAGTCGAATCGACAGCGTTCCTTTCGGGCAGCCCAGCAATCTGGCCGCGTCGTCGTAAGCCTTGCCCTGGATGTAGCAGAGCAAGACGGGCTCGCGATATTTGGCGGGCAGCCTGGCGATCTCCTCATCAATCGCCGCGCCGAGGTCATGGTGCCCGGCGGGCGCGGCAGCGGTGTGCGGGGACATGGCGGCGGCCTGCCTTTCGTGAGCGCGGCGGCGGGCCAGGGCCGTGCGTGCCTTGAGCGCACATCGGCAAGCCACGCCGTGCAGCCAGCTACCCAGGGATTCTTGCTTCCGGACGGAACTGGCCCGCTGTACCAGGACGATGAACGCCGCCTGGCAGGCATCTTCCGCATCCGGACCGGCGCCGAGGATGCGGCGGCAAACGTCGAGGACCATGCCGCCATGGCGCTGAACCAGCTCGGCGAAAGCAGACTCGTCGCGTTCGTGGACGAAGCGGGCGAGGAGTTGCCCGTCGCTCTGGTCGTCGACCTCGGCCCGGCCGGCGAAGCGGCGCAGGTAGCGAACAACGGTATCGAGGCCAGCCGGCATCTGCTACATCCTCAGGACAACCTTCAAAGCACCGATAGTGCCCGGCGGGGCGGCCGCGCTTTCGCGATTTCTGACAAAATTCTAACCCGTGTCGGCGACGCCACCAACCCGCCGACAGACAAACCTGACACGTACATCGACGTCGCCCGGCGCAGAATAGCAGGTGAACGGGGCGACACTCGCCGTGTTTGCCCGAACCCAAAGCGATAGCAGGTTGGATGCGTCCCTTGCACACTTTGCAAAGGCAACAACTTTGGAGATATTGCCAAGCCAGCAACGACTTGTGGCCCGGGTGCAACGTATGTCCTCGTGCCAGGCCTGAGCTGTGCAACTTCCACTCCGCGCAGAGTCAACGACTTCGGAGGTATCGCAATGCCAGCAACGACTTGTGGCCCGGGCGCAACGTGTGTGCTCGTGCAGCGGGCCGAGCCCCTTGCACACAAGTGTCAACAACGTTGGAGATATCGGCATGCCAGCAACGACTTGTGGCCCGGGCGAAACTGCTGTCATGGTGCATGCGCGGGCAAGCGTCCGAGCCCTAAGCGCCAGCAAGGTCGGATCGTCGCCCAGCATATACAATAGCTGCTGTCCCGGATCGACTTCCCACCCCGAAATGCAGAGAGAACCATGCCAACCCTAGCCGCGGAGAGCTTGCAGAAGTTTGCGAAGGCCCTGTTCCTGGCAGGCGGGCTGCCCGACAGCGAGGCCGACATCGTCAGCAAGAGCCTCGTCGATGCCAACCTGTGCGGGCACGATTCGCACGGGCTCATCCGCATTCCCCAGTACTTGAAGATGGTCGAGGAAGGCAACTTCAAGCCCGGCGCTCCCTTCACGGTGATTCGCGAGACGCCGGCGGTGCTTGTCGCCGACGGCGGCTGGGGCTTCGGCCAGGTGCAGGCGCATCGCTTGCTCGAACGCCTGATCGGCAAGGCCCGGCAAGTGGGCGTGGCCTCGGGCACGCTCAAGAACTGCGGGCACATTGGCCGGCTGGGCGAATATGCCGAGACCGCCGCCCGGCAACGCTGCGCCGTCATGGGCACGGTCAACAGTCATGGTTATGGCCGGGCCGTGGCCCCGCCCGGCGGCACCGCGGGCCGCATCGGCACCAATCCGCTCTTGCTTTCCGTGCCCACCAGGACCGATCCGGTCTTCCTCGATATCGGCACCTGCGTGGCTGCCGAGGGCAAGGTCCGCGTCTGCTTCAACAAGAAGGTCCCCACTCCCGATGGCTGGCTGCTCGACGACAAGGGCAAGCCGACCACCGATCCCGGCGTGCTCTATCGCGAGCCGAAAGGAACAATCCTGCCGCTGGGTGCGGCCCAGTCGTACAAGGGCTTCGGACTGGGACTATTGCTCGACATGTTCGCGGGAGGCTTCTCGGGCGCGCCGTGCAGCCATCCGAGTTTGCCCCTCCGCGCGGGCAACGCCGTCTTCTTCACCGTCTTCGACATCGACCTGTTCGCCGGCAGCGAGCACTTCCTGTCGGAAGTGAGCGAGATCGCCAGCGACGTGAAGACCTGCCCGCGTGCGGAAGGGATCAACGAGATCCTGTTGCCCGGCGAACCCGAGCGCAAGGCGAAGGCGGCCCGCCTGGCGAGCGGTATCCCGCTCGACGATGGCACCTGGGGCCAGCTCAGCGACGTGGCCAAGAAACTGAAGGTGGAGCTGCCCGCGGCGTGAGTTTGACATGCACGCGCTGAGGAAAAAAAAGTGGCCACCCGCGGGGGGAGCGGGTGGCCAAGGGGTCCAGCAGACTGGGAATCGTGGCAGGTTGCTCGGTAGGAGAAACTCAGGCCCTGTCGAGGCGGTTCGGAAATGTCGTGGGTCGTGAAAGGTGGGGGAGACCTTTCCGCGACACTCCCGAACCGCACTGCGGGGGGGACCGCCCGGAACGCCGGGGGAAGCGTTCCGGCATCGACTTTGGCCTGCAGCCTCTTGGGAGGTGTCTCTCAAGTCGTGAGTGGATAAAGCAACGGCCGTGCCAATGGGCGACAAGCTCGCGGATGAATTCGTAACTTTATATTGCTATTCGCTTTGCGGCGACGAGTGTAGTTGGTCGACTTCGGGCTGAACCTGGTTGCTTGTAAGATTGTCAGCCTGACCTGTAAGAAGTTCGCCCGTTGGTGAAGACAGACGGCGCGACGGCGAACGGAACGAGGCAAGCGTGACGACCGAGTTGCGGACGACGGCACAGGATGCGGGAGTGGCCGCCTCTTTGCCAGCGCGCGTCGTCGGGCTGCCCATGTGGCGGATCATCTTGTTGCTTGCCTTGCCGGTGCTCGGGCAGCAGTTTTTGATCCTGGCCGTGAGCCTGTCGGATCGCTTTCTCGCCGGGCACTATCCGGCGCTGCCCCCCGAACAGCAGGCCGAGGCACTCAGCCAGGAACTGCTTGCACTGGGGGCAGCCAGTTCGAGCGGGCTGGCGGCCCTTGTCCCGCTCGAGACGGCCCGCGAACTGGCGGCGCGACGCGTCGCCTATCTTTCTGCCCAGACCACGGCGCAGTATCTCGCCTGGTTCATCAGCAGCTACACGGTGCTGGTGAGCGTGGGCAGCACGGCGCTGGTGGCCCGCTTTATCGGGGCGGGCCGCAAGGGCAAGGCCCTGCGCGTCACGCACCAGTCGCTGACGCTGGCCGTCGTGCTCGGGCTGGCCGCCTCCGTGCTTGGCCTGCTCTTCATCGAACAGCTCGTTCGCGTCTTGCAACTTCGCGCTGACGCGGTCGAGTTCGCCGTCGCTTACCTGACGCCGCTCTTCGTGCTGCTCGTGTTCCAGGTGGTGGAGACGGCCGGGATCGCTTGCCTGGTTGGCGCGGGGGACACCGTGACCGGCATGATCGTGACCGGTTGCGTGGCCGTGGTCAACGTGCCCTTGTCGTGGGCCTTCTGTCTTGGTCTGGGGCCGTTCCCCAAGATGGGCTTCGCCGGCATCGCGCTGGGCACGGCGTTGAGTCACACGCTGGGCTGCCTGGCCGTGCTCGCGGTGCTGGCACGCGGGCGCGTCGGCCTGAAGCTTGGCCTGCGCGGCTTCCGGCCCAGCTGGACCTTGATGGTACGACTCCTGCGCATCGGCGTGCCCGCCGGCATCGATAGCCTCTCGGTAGTTGCCGGGCAGCTCTGGTTTCTCAGCATTATCAACGAGCTGGGCGACGTGGCGGCCGGTGCGCACGGCATCGCGTTGATCTGGGAAGCGCTCGCCTACCTGTCGGGCATCGCCTTCGGCACGGCCGCCATGACGCTGGTCGGGCAGAATCTCGGCGCGGGCAAGCCCGAAGAAGCGGCCCGCAGTGGCTGGTATGCGTTCGCCATCGGTGCCGCGGTGATGACGGTGATGGGAACCATTTTCTATGTGTTTGCACCGCAGATGTTCGCGCTGTTCTGCCCGCATCCGAGTCAGCAGCCCGTCATCGCGGCGGGTGTGCCCGCGCTGCGGCTGATTGCGTTTGCGATGCCGGCCCTGGCTGCCTGCCAGATCATCACTTATGCCCTGCGCGGCGCCGGCGACACACGCATGCCCGTCCTTTACACCTGGATTGGTTTCCTGTTCATACGCATTCCGCTGGCTTACTTGTTGACGAAGACCACCGTCGAGCTGGGAATGTTGGGAGAGATCTCGGGTATGGGGCTGGGGCTGCTGGGTGCCTGGTGGGCCATGTTTGCCGATCTGAACGTGCGCGGCGCCTTTTTCATTTATCGATTCGCGAGCGGCCGCTGGCAACGGATCCGGGTGTGAGGTCGCCTGGAAACCTGGCGGCCGGGTGACCTCGGCCTCTTCTCGTTCGCGGCCCCGGCATGACCGGCCGCCAGGCTCTCTATCCTGCTTAGCGGGCGCCACGGCCCGGGCGGACACGGAAAGTGTGAGGTTCGATGCTGTTTGCGGTCAAGAAACGTGCCGGGGGAAGTTTGTTGTTGCTTGCGCTGCTGGTGCTGGCAGCCTGGTTTCTGGGGGTGGACTTTCACGTCGGTGCTGATGTGGGCGCGGCGGCCCGTCTCGGGCTGGGATTGGTGCTGATGGCGGGCAGCGATGGCGGGCTGCATGCCCTGTTCGCCTTCACTCTGGGTCGACTTTACCTGTCGCGCTATCGCGCCCTGGTGGAATACTTCACGGGGCAGGGGACCGCCGCGCTGCTGGCGGGCAGTCTGCTGGCCGGCGGCGAAGAGTTGGTTTTTCGCGGCGTGATCCTCGAAGGGTTGCGCGGCGATCTGGGCGTGGCCGGGGCGCTGGCCGTGTCGAGCGGGCTGTTTGGCCTATGTCATTTGATTCCGCGCCGCGGGCTGTGGCCCTTTGCCCTCTGGGCGGTGTGGGAAGGTGCTCTGCTGGGCGGCGTGTATGTCTGGAGTGGATCATTGGCGGTCGTCGTCTGCCTGCACGTGCTTCACGACCTTGGCGGCTTCAGTTGGTTTGCCTTCCAGAGGCGCACGGGCTGCTTGCTCGGGTAATCCCGCAGGCAGCAGCCGTACAACCGGCAAAGTCCGGCGGGGACGAGGCTGCCCGGATCGGCTGGTCTTTTCACTGCGACACTCATGCCCGCTCCATCCCGGACGACCGTTGTCATCGGGGATCAACGGACCTGAGTAGCAGAGTGATTGGCTGCACTGAATAGGGGGCGGAGTCGATATGATCGATACCGAAAGACCTGACGCGCGGCTTCAGGGAGGACAGCGCGAGGGGAAGAGGAGTTCCGCAGGGGGCGAAGCGGCCAGGAGCGCGAGAAACTCGGCGCTGGAACGCGATGATTGCCCGGCTGCATAGCGTGCGGAATAGTCTACAAGCAAAATCTCAAGGAGGAGAAAATGCTGACCCGGTTCATTAGCTTCACGAGAGTGCCGTTGGCTGCCGCACTGATGTGGTGCGCGGCAACAAGTGTGTATGGGCAGACGGTGGTATACGGCAAGAAGCCGTGCTACCAGCCCTGCCTGCCGTGTCCGACGCCGTGTCCCGAGGTCAAGCCGGTGGAGCCTCAGCCCCAACCGCAACCTCAGCCCCAACCGCAGCCCCAGCCGGCCATCGAGCCGACCATCTCGCCGGAACAGTTCGCGGCGACGGGCGGCGGCGAAACCTTTGCTGCGGCCGCCCCGCAGGTGATTGGCGATAGCATCGGCTCCTCGCCGGCCGCTGTCCGCGCCAGCGCCGCCAAGTTCTCCGAGAACATGACCGTGCGGCCTCAGTCGCGCGTCTTCTTCAGCTACAACTACTTCAACAACGTCGGCAAGATCGCCAACGTCCATCGCGAGATGCCTGGCTTCGAATACGCCTTCCTCGACAACAACGCTTCGTTCGGTATCACCATGCCGATCTACCAGACCGAGCAGACGGGCGATCCGTTCAACATCAACGGTTTCGGCAACCTGAACATCTTCGGCAAGTACGCTTTCATCAACAACCCGGAGACCGGCACTGTGTTCACCGGCGGTATGCAGGTGACCGCGCCCACGGGCAGTGGACTCATCCTGCCCAACGGCGACAACCTGAAGACCACGCTGCTGCAGCCGTTCTTCGGTGGCTACGCCAACGTCACGGATAACTTCTACATCCAGGGCTTCTCGTCCTGCATCATCCCCACCGATTTCCGTGACTTCTGCGTCTACTTCAACGACCTGGCTATCGGCTACTGGCTGTATCGCGACGGCAACAACGGCGTCATCCCGACGCTCGAAGCCCACGTTACCACGCCGTTGAACCATCGCGGTCTGAATCAGGCGCTCGGCCTGCAGGATATCGTGGTCCTCACCGGCGGTGCCCACATCCTGCTCGATCGCATCGTGATCACGCTGGGCGTGGCCACCCCGATCACCGGGCCCAAGCCGTACGACATCGAAGCCGTCGGCCAGGTCAACTGGCGCTTCGGCTACCAGCCCTATGCCCCGTCTAGCTTCTGATCCGGTTTGCTGACCAAGAATGGGCGGCGTCCGCAAGGACGCCGCCTTTTTTTGTCTCTCCTTGTCAACTGCACCCGATTTTCTTGCTGCGTTCTTGCCTCGTCTTTTCTTGATCCGGCAGTGCATTCCCACCAAAAGCAGCGTATCATGAGGTGAGTGAAGGAACCGAGGGGCCGGTCCGCAACCGATGAAGCCGTTGAACGACTACTGTGACGAGCTCGGCCGCCAGGCCAAGGGGGCCGCGCGCCTCCTCGTCAACGCCTCCGGCGCGGCCAAGAATGGCTGGCTGCTCCAGCTTGCCCAGGCGCTCGTTGCTCGCTCGGCCGAACTGATCGAAGCCAACCGGCGCGACCTCGAAACCGCTCAGAACGCCGGGCTTACCAGCGCTTCTCTTGATCGCTTGCGACTCAACGACGCGCGCATCCAGGCGATGGCTGCCGGTGTGCGCGCGGTAGCGGCCTTGCCCGATCCGGTCGGCCGCATCCTTGGTTCCAGCGTCCGCCCCAACGGGCTGCAAGTACAGAGGGTCGGCGTGCCGCTCGGCGTGGTTTTCTTCATCTACGAATCGCGGCCCAACGTGACCATCGATGCGGCCGCGCTGTGCGTGAAGAGCGGCAACGCCATCATCCTGCGCGGCGGCTCCGAGGCGCTGCAATCGAACACCGCACTGCACTGCATCATTCGGGATGAACTCGAGCGGGCCGGGCTGCCCGTCCATGC
>JBFWSD010000292.1:0-7299 GCA_050248575.1 Gemmataceae bacterium | reverse complement strand
ATGGCTGAAAGCCGTGACGCAGTTCTTCCCGAACTGATCGTGCGCGTGCTGCTCCTCCCTGGAGCATCTCCTCCCGCTAGGCGAAGACCGCGGGCACGCCGCCGGTGTGGATGAACCCGCCCACCTCGCCGGCGGGCTCGCGCTTGGTTCGCACATCGTCCATCATGGCGGCCATGGCCTTGGCGGTGTAAACGGGATCGAGCAGGATGCCTTCGCGGCGGGCCATCAAGGTGAGGGCCTCCTGCCCTTCGGCACTGACCAGGCCGTAGCCCTTGCCGATGTAGTCCTCGCTGCCGTCGATGTCGTCCGCCGTGAGGCGATGGGGCAGCCCGAGCAACTCGGCCGTCTGGTTGGAGACCGTCGCCACGTCCGCGCGCATGTCCCAGGGCCACTTGATCGGGGCGATCAGCTTCAGTTTCCACTTCAGGCCAAGGACCTTTTTCGCCAGGGCCAGCCCGGCGCCGGTCGCGCCGGCCGAGCAACAATAGACGGCCGCGGGCTCGATCTGCCTCTGTGCCATCTGCTCGACGATCTCGATCAACGTGACCACGTAGCTGACGGCAGCGAGCGGGCGGCCCTTGTGACGATCCCAAGAGTAGACCTTGCGGCCCTCCTTGCGTAGTTCCTCGGCGCGGGCCGTGATCAGGTCGTCGAGTTCCGGTCCCATGGCGGCATCGACGATCTCGACGCGGGCGCCCGCCAGGTAATCGAGGAGCAGGTTGCCCTGGATGTCGTCGTTGTGGGCGGCGCGGGTGAGGATGAGATGACACTCGAGCCCCAGCTTGGCGCAGGCGGCCGCGGTTTGCCGGCAGTTGTTCGATTGGGTGCCCGCGCCCCAGACGACCACGTCGCAGCCCTGGGCGAGGGCGTCGGCCATCAGGAACTCGTTGTGCCGGGTCTTGTTGCCGCCCAGGAAGAGCCCGGTGCAATCGTCGCGCTTGACGAAGATCCGGCCCCAGCCTACCTGGGCCGCGAAATTCGGCGCCTCCTCGAGGGGCGTGGGCAGATACGCCAGCTCCAGGCGCGGCAACTTGGCCACACATTTACGCAGCTCATAGGTGGTCAGCACCGCATCGCTCATCGCTTTCCCCCCACGGCAGAATAGTTTGTCAGGCCATTCTACCGAAGCGAAACGCGACCGCATAGCAAACCAGCTGCTCTGCGAGACGGTAGCAGCGCACCCGCGCAAGAAGAAGCCCCGGCTTCTGAGGTCCGGGGCTAAACTAGGTGCTTGGGTTCACGGGTTAGCAGCCGCCCGCACCGCCCGAGCCGCCATTGCCGAAGAGTCCGGCGTTGCCGCCCGTCCCGCCGGCGCCACCGGTGCCAATCAGCCAGCCGCCCGTTCCGCCGGCTCCGCCCGCTCCACCAGCAAAGATTTTGCTCAGATCTTCAAAGGAGATTTGGTATGACATGGTTAACTCCTTGCGATGGTGTCAGTTTGCTTTCCGCTGTTTCTACGACGGTGAGGATAATGCAGTTCGGACGTGCCACAGGCGTTTTGACCCCGAGTCCTTCGAATGAGGTCCGGTAAGGGATGGTTCAGTTTGCCGGGTCGAAACCCATCACATTACTTGGCGAGTAGATCCACCAAGTGTCAGCCGATCCCTGATAGTTGTTGATCTTGCGAAACACTTTGTTGACGACCGCTCCCCCGCCAACCTGACCGCCGACGATCCGGGCCAGTTGTTCCAGTGGCAGTTCACCCACAATCCCCTCTTGGGTCGAGGTGTCTTGTTGGTATGACATGATTCACTCCCTGTTGCAGGTGTGTTAGTTCTATCTGCTTTTTCTACGTACGCTGGATGGCTGTTGTGCCCGGGAATCGGGCGAAAAAAGGAAAGCAGGAAGAAAACGCCCATTGCGGCGAGGACTGGACGCCACGGTTTTCCGCCGCGGGTCCTCTCGAGAACGGACTCCGCGGGGAATGCACAGCTAACAGAAGGGCCACGCGCTTACTTGCCGCCCACGATGGCCGTCTCGGCGGCGTGGATGATTTGCCAGGTTTCGGTGGGAGTTTCGGCTTGCCGCAGCTCGTCGAGGAAGCCGGGCCGCAAGAATAGACGCGACAGCCGCGCCAGCACGCGCAAGTGGGTGCGATCGTCGCGGCAGCAGACGAGGAAGTAGATGTCGGTGAGTGCGCCGCGCTCGCCGCCAAACGGGATGCCGCTGGCCGTGCGGCCATAGGCGATCAAGGGCTCGCCCAGTGCATTGATGAGGGGCCGATGCGGGTGCGGGATCGCCACCCCCGAAGGCAACGCCGTGCTGGCCATTTCTTCACGCTGCCTGAGCGCTTCGAGCACCGCCTCCGGATCGTAGACGAACCACGATTGCTCGGCGAGCGTGACCAGCTCTTTCAAGACAGACGCCTTCGTGGAGGCGGGCAACGGCACCGCGATGGTCGCTTCCGAAAGCAGCGTGCTGACCAGCGGCTCGCCGATCTCACAATGATCGGTCGTCTCGAGGGCCGTCAGCTCCTTCTCGGTGAGCACGGGCATTTGCGTTTCCAGCCAGTGGTTGATCTCGGCGCGGGCGAAGCGCCACTCGCCGGAGACCTTGCGGCCCGGCAGATGTCCGCGGCTGGCCAGCTTGGTCACCTCGCGCAGGTCGCGCTGCAAGTAGGTGGCGAGCTGCTCGAGATCCATCGTGTCGTTGCCCATGTGCTCCTCTTTGTCTGAGTCTTCTCGCGCTCCGCGCGAGACCGAGTCTTCATTGTAGACGCAACAGGCATGCCCGTAGACTTGCCGTTGAGTAGTTCCTCCGGAACTTCTTACTGTATCCTGGGATACTGCAGGTTAAGGATCCGTGAACAACCTGTGGAGAAACCTGGTTTCTTTCCCACGCGTCCCCGAATTCATGCCCACGCCCTGCTTGGCGCTGCCCTCCTTATTCAACGCGGAACAGGCTGAGGCCGCGCTTGCCCTTGGGAGGCGACAGGCAGGATTCAAGGGCAAGCAAGCGCAACATCGATACGGTCAGTTCGTCCTGATGCGGGTCGCCCTTCAATGCGGCCCAGCTGCCGTTTTGCTGCTGCGCCACGGGCAGCACGCGCGTCATCTGCTCGTACCACTTCTTGTATGCTTCTACGTTCTTCGAGCGCTTGAGGGCGATGCTCGTGAACAGCATGGTCTCGCTGTCGAGGTTCTCGGGCACGCCTTTCTTGAGCAGCGCGGCGACGGCGGCTTCGGGCAGCGGATCGCCAAGGGTCGCGCGCGTGGCGAGCCCGAGCACGGTGGCAAAGTCGCTGGGCTCTTCGCCGGGGCGCATGGAATAGCGCAGCCCGTCTTCGTGAGCGAGGCGGTCGAGGTAGCGGCGCACGTCTTCGAAGCGTTGCGCCGGGATCCGGTAGCCCACCGCTTGCCCGGAGCGGAGGGCCAGCAGCTGCCAGGCGGTGGTGTGCAGATCGCTTTTTTCGACCACGCCAGAGGACCAGCCCCCATCCGGGTTCTGGCTGTTGAGCACAACCTGGAAGCCGAGTTCGCTGGCTTTCTCGAGCGCGGAGGAAGCGGCCCCGATGCCGAGCACGCCGTAGCGGGCGTCTTCCTTGGCGACCATTTCGCAGAGGGCGATGGTCGCCATTGTGTGTTGCCAGTAGTCCTGCGAATGGAAGCGGCCCGCCGCGCTTTGCTTGCTGACGAGGAACTTGAGAGCCTTGTTGAGTTCGGGGCCCTTCGCGGTCTCGCGCGACTGGCCGATGCCGTGAAGGGCCAGCACCGCCAGCGCGGCGCCGGCAACTTCCCGGTCCTTGGCGGAAGGAAAGTCGCCTTTTTCCTTCTGCAGGGGCAAGAGCCAGGTGAAGGCGTCCTTGACGGCCCGCTCGGCGTTTTCGTCGAAGCCGAGCTTGCGGCCCGCGTCGAGGCGGTCCTTGAGGATGAGCGCATCCTGGCCCGGGAGGGCCGAGGCCGCGAGCAGCAGCGTCAGAATGGCGACACAGGTACGCATGGGGTCAGTCCTTGGGTTTGCCCAGCCCGGGCAAGTCGAAGGCTTTGTTACCCTTTAACAACTGAAGCTGTGCCTGCGTTTGCTGCCCGAGGCCCCACAAACGTATAAATCCTTTGGCTGCTTCATGATCGAACTGATCGCCCGATTCGTAGGTGGCCAGTTTCTTGCTGTAGAGACTGTGCTCGCTCTTGCGGCCCACCACGGTGGCCTTGCCCTTGTAGAGCTTGACGCGTGTATGGCCCGAAACAAACCGCTGGTTGCTGGCCACGAACTGGAACAGGTCCTGATGAAACGCGCTGAACCATAGCCCGTTGTAGATCAGGTCGGCGTATTCTTGCGACACGATCGTCTTGAAGCGCTGGGCTTGCTTGCTGAGGCAAAGAGTCTCGAGCTCCTGGTGGGCCAGGTGCAGGATGATGCCCGCCGGAGCTTCATAGATCTCGCGCGACTTGATGCCGACCAGGCGATTCTCGACATGATCGATACGGCCCACGCCGTGCTTGCCGCCAATCTTGTTGAGCTTGTCGATGAGCGGCGCGCCGTCGAGTTTGGCGCCGTCGAGGGCAATCGGCACTCCCTGGTGCCATTCGATCTCCACATACTCGGGCTCGCCGGGCGCCTTGAGCGGGCTGGTCGTCCAGGCGAAAGCATCTTCGGGCGGTTCGTCCCACGGATCTTCGAGGACGCCGGCCTCGCAGCTCCGGCCAAACAGGTTGAGGTCGACGC
Organism: Gemmataceae bacterium; assembly: GCA_050248575.1. GTDB lineage: Bacteria > Planctomycetota > Planctomycetia > Gemmatales > Gemmataceae > JBFWSD01. Next base: position 2,634 of record JBFWSD010000292.1, on the reverse strand, counting down.
TGTACGGGCTCTTGACCGTGGCTTCCACCTGGATGTTGTGCTTGGCCGCGTATTCGAGGGCCTCGGGCCGGCTCATCTTCCATTCGCGCACCGGGGCGATGATCTTGAGATCGGGGGCGAGTGTCTGGAAGGTGACGTCGAAGCGGACCTGGTCGTTGCCCTTGCCGGTGCAGCCATGCGCCACGGCCCTGGCGTTGTGCTCGCGGGCGGCGTCGACCATCAGCTTGGCAATGAGGGGCCGCCCGAGCGCGGTCGCCAGCGGATACTTGCCCTCGTACATGGCGCCGGCCATGAGGGCCGGGAACACGAAATAATCCACGAACAGGTTGCGGGCATCGATCGCCACCGCATCGACGGCGCCGGTCTTGAGCGCCTTCTGCCGGATCTTCTCGATGTCTTCCCCCTGCCCGAGGTCGACGGTGAAGGCGACCACATCGAGGTTGTACTTCTCGCCGATCCAGGGGACCATGACGGAAGTATCGAGCCCGCCGGAATATGCCAGGATGACCTTGTCGCGTGCCATTGTTGTTTGTTCCGTACTCCGTGGTCCGTGGTCGTGGTTGTAATCGACGCGCGTTTCGCGTGAACCCGCGCGAAGCGAGAGTCGGGGACATTGCTAGAATGAGAGCTACGGCTGGGATGCAAGGAGGGAGGACATCGATCCAGGAATGCGCGGTCGCATCACGGCCTCCGTGCCGATCCTTCATGCCAGCAGCTGGCGAGTTCTTTAATTTCGGGAGGCTGGGGGATTTTGTCAACTGCATTTCGGCTGCAGCTGCCCGTGGCGGTGCGTGACGGCATGGTGGCCCAGGCGCGGGCGGAACTTCCGAACGAATGCGTCGGCTGGCTGGCGGGCCGCATCGCCGGCACGCGCGGCATTGTCCGCAAACGTTATGCGTTCGCCAATGCCCTGGCCAGCCCGCGCGAGTTCAGCGCGGAGCCCGCCGATCTGTTTGCGGCCCACAAGGACATGCGCCGGCTCGGTCTCGAATTGCTGGCGATCTATCACTCGCATCCCACCAGCCGGCCCGTACCCAGCCGCACCGACCTGGAACGCAACTTCTGGGGGCCAGGAATCGTCAACTTCATTATCTCGCTCGAGTTTCCCACGCCGCGTCTGCGGGGCTGGCGGCTCGATGCCGATTCCTTCCGCCCGGCCGAATGGGAGCTGGTGGTGTCTCCGCGCGTCTGGTCATCTTCGCGCGTCTGGCAGAACGCGGCAACTTGCCGCGCCCGCCCGTTCCGTGCCTGCTTGCCAGCGCACTGACCTCGGATTGCTCCGCGCTGTGCGGCCCTGTAGATTCTCTCCGGTTCGGTCCTCTCTTCTTCACGGACGGAGAATCTCCATGGAAGATCGGCTGATCCCGGTGCCGCTCCTCGACCTCAAGGCACAATATCAGGGGCTGAAGCGCGAGCTGGATGAGGCCGTGCTGCGCGTCATCGCCTCGCAGCAGCTGGTCAACGGGCCGGATGTGACGGCCTTCGAGGATGAGCTGGCCGAGTACTGCGGCGTCAGCCATGCCATCGCGGTTTCATCGGGGACCGATGCCTTGCTGATGGCGCTCATGGCCCTGGAGGTCAAGCCGGGCGACGAGGTCATCACCACGCCGTTCACCTTCTTCGCCACCGCCGGGGCCATTGCCCGGCTCGGGGCCACGCCCGTCTTCGTGGACATCGATCCGGTCACTTACAACATCGACCCGGCGGGCATCGCGGCCCGCATCACCGCGCGCACGCGGGCCATCTTGCCCGTGCACCTGTACGGACAATGCGCCGACATGGATCCGATCCTGGCAATCGCGCAGCGGCACGGGCTGCCCGTGATCGAGGATGCGGCCCAGGCCATCGATGCCGAGGACCGGGGCCGCAAGGCGGGCTCCATGGGCCTGGCGGGCTGCCTTTCGTTCTATCCGACCAAGAACCTGGCGTGCTTCGGCGATGGCGGCGCACTCCTGACGCGCGACGACGACTTCGCCCGCAAGCTACGCATGCTCCGCAACCATGGCTCGCACACGCGCTACTATCACCCGCTGGTGGGGGGCAACTTCCGCCTCGATTCGATTCACGCCGCGGTCTTGCGTGTAAAGCTCAAGCGGCTGGATGCCTGGACCTGGCAGCGGCAGGCGAACGCGGCGTTCTATGACGGTGCGTTTGCCCGCTGTGGCTTGCCGCCCGCCGTGTTGAAGTGGCCCCGCGCGGAGCAGACGCGGCATGTCTACAACCAGTACGTCGTCCGCGTGGCCGAGCGCGATGCCCTGCGTGAACACCTGGCCGAGCAGCAGATCTCGACCGAGGTCTACTATCCGTTGCCACTGCACTTGCAGGAATGCTTCGCGCATCTGGGCTACCGGAAGGGCGACTTCCCGGTCAGCGAGCAGGCCGCGGCCAGCGTGCTGGCGTTGCCCGTTCAACCCGAGCTGCACCGGCAACAGCGGCAGCGCGTGGCCAACGCGATTGCCGAGTACTATCTGGGCACGGGCCGGCTTTCGCGGGCGGCGTAACCCGATCGCTGACTGACCAAGAAGAAAGGTCCGGGGCGCAAGCCCCGGACCTTTGGTTTTCCACCGACGCTCTGAACGTTCTCAGATGTCGAAATACAGCGCGAACTCATACGGATGCGGACGCAGGCGGATG
>JBFWSD010000291.1:0-7310 GCA_050248575.1 Gemmataceae bacterium | reverse complement strand
CGTTGCAGAACCACGTGGGCGATCCCGATCCGGCGAAGAGCGATTTGCCCGCCGACCGCCCCTGGCGCGAAAATACGGGCCGCGCCCAAAAGTTCCGCGACGATTGGCTCGACGGCAAGCCCAGCCCGGAAGCCACCGGAGAGGTCCTCGCTGTCTTGCGCGCGGGCAAAGCCAGCGATGCCTGCGACAAGGTCTTGGAACTGATCAACAAGGGCATCGGCCCGCAATCGATCTGGGACGGGCTCTTCAACGGCGGCGGCGAGCTGCTCATGCGGCAGCCCGGCATCGTCTCGCTGCACGCGCTCACCTCTACCAACGCGCTCCACTTCGCTTACCAGGCGAGCGGCAACGACGACACGCGGCGCATGCTGCTCCTCCAGAACGCAGCCTTCCTGCCGATGTTCTTCCAGGCCATGAAGGGGCGGGGCAAGGTGGGCGATACGCGCATCGATCAACTCGAGCCGGCCGAGGGCAAGGTCTCGGTCGAGGAGATCTTTGCCGACGTCAGCCGCGACAAGACGGCCGCTGCCCGCAAGGTGCTGGCGTTCTTGAAGGAGACAAAGAATGCGCAGCCCATCATCGATGCGGCCCGCAACCTGGTGTTCTTGAAGGGCAACGATTCGCACGACTACAAGTTCAGTTCGGCGGTGCTGGAAGATTACTATCATGCCAGCCCGGCCTGGCGCGACCGCTTCCTGGCGGCCAGCATGTTCCACCTGAATGGGGCCGGGGAGCGGGACAATGCGCTGGTGGCCCGCACCCGCGCGGCGTTGAAGGGATGAGCGAACCTCATGATTCTCGACCGGCGCTGGCCGGGGGCACGCCGATCCGGCCCCACGGTCCGCCCGACTGGCCCCCGGCAGACGCCGACGTGCGGGCAGCCCTGCTCGCTGCCTTCGAAGACGGCTCGTGGGGCAAGTACCACGGCAGCTATGTTGATCGTCTTCAGGAAGAACTGACTCGTCGGTTCTCGGTTCCTTTCGCGCTCGCCTGCGGCTCGGGGACCTACGCGGTCGAGCTGGCTCTCCGCGCGCTCCATCTCGAGCCGGGCGACGAGGTGCTGCTGGCCGCTTACGATTACGCGGGCAACTTTCTCTGTGTTCACGAGGTGGGCGCGGTGCCCGTGCTCGTCGATCTCCAGCCCGACAACTGCAACCTGGATGCCGGTCTACTGGAGGAGGCAATCAGCCCGCGCACGCGGGCCGTGATCGTCTCGCACCTGCACGGCGGCATCGTGCCGATGAAGCCGGTGCTGGAAGTCGCCGGGCGGCACAACCTTGTCGTGATCGAGGATGCGGCCCAGCTGCCAGGGGCCACGGTCGACGGGCAGCCCGCGGGCAGCCAGGGCGACATCGGCATCCTGAGCTTCGGCGGCTCGAAGCTCCTGAGCGCGGGCCGCGGCGGCGCCATGCTCACGCGTCGCGCCGACCTGCATCAACGTGCCCGCCGGCACGTGCTGCGGGGCAACCTGGTCTGCCCGCTTTCCGAATTGCAGGCGGCGGTGCTGTTGCCCCAGCTTGACAAGCTGGCGGAACGCAACGAGCTGCGAACGCGGGCCGTCGCCTGGCTCACGCAACAACTCGCCGATATGCCGGGCCTGCGGCCCTTCCGCAATCCTGCAGGCCAGCACGCGCCGGGCTACTACAAGGTCGGCTTCCAGTTCGATGCCGCCGCGTTTGGACTGAACCGCGACCGATTTGCGGCGGCCCTGCGTGCCGAGGGGATTGCCATGGATGCCGGCTTCGCGTCGCTGCATCGGGGCCGATCCGCGTCGCGTTTTCGAGCGGGCGGCCCGCTCGCGCAAGCCGACCTGGCCCATGAGGGGACCGTCATCCTGCACCACCCCGTACTGCTGGGAGAAGAAGCTGACTGGCGGGAAGTGGTGGAGGCGATCCGCAAGGTGCATGCGCACGCTGGTTTGTTGAATTCCCTATAGAGCAATGGAGTGGGCGTGGCGGTGACGTCCTGATTCCTCCGGTCGCTCACGCTCTCGGCTCGCCGCGTGAATCGCTCACGCTCTCGGCTCGCCGCGTGAATCGCTCACGCTCCCGGCTCGCCGCGTGAACGACGCTGCGCGTTCTCCATGCACGGAATGCAAAAACGGCGCGGGCCGTTCAAGCCCGCGCCGTTCATCATTCATCATTCTGTACTTTTACTTCAACTCCTTGATGCGCACGTTGCGGTATTGCACTGGGGCGCCGTGGTCCTGGAAGCCGATGTGGCCCTCGCGCTTGAAGTCCTTCAGGGCGTTCTTGAACTTGTTCTTGGTGCCGTCGGGGTTCTTGTTCCCTTCGGTCCACTTGTTGAGGTCCATGTTGTCGACGATCTTCTCGCCGTTCAAGACCACGCTGATCAAGTTGTCTTTGCAGGTGAGCTGGACCTTGTTCCATTCGGAGGTGGCTGCGTTCTTGGAAGGGGCCAGCAGGTCGTAGATGGCGCCCACCGAGTGCTTGCTCGGGCCGCCCGGTTTGTCGACCTGCATCTCGATGCCGGTCTGGATATAGTCGCCCGGCTTGTCGACGCGGAAGAGCAGCCCGGAGTTGCCCATCGTCTTGAACTCGAGTTCCAGGACGAAGTCGCCGAAGCGTTCCTTGCTCCAGATGTTGCCGCCCCCCTTGGTAAGCGTCAACGCGCCGTCCTCGACCTTCCAGCCCGCGCCGGGCTCCTTGCCGCTGGCACCGGTCCAGCCGGTAAGATCCTTGCCGTTGAAGAGCGGGCGGAAGCCCTTGTCGTCATCGGCGCCGCCGCCGCCCGAGCCCGAACCGGATGAGCCGTCGGCCTTCTGCGTCGGGGCCGCGTTTGCTTCCAGGTCGCCGAGTGCGAACTGGATGCCGGCCAGGTAATGTTTCAGAATGGTCGGGTTGTAGTAGAGCTCGTCGCGATGACCGAGCGAGCAGTAGAAGCAGCGGCCCTTGTCGTAGTTGCGGATCCAGCTCACCGGGTAGAACTTATCCTTGCGGCTCCCCTTGGAGACGTCGAACTTCTCGGTGTCGAGGGCCAACAGGATATGCCGTTCGGTCGGCGAGGCGGTGTCGTTGCGGAACTGATAGATCTCGTCGGTGGCCTCGAAGTCCTTGCCGTCGAAGGCGGCGTTGACGGGGTTCTTGGGATCCATGTTCTTGATGGGCACCTTGGTGTGCCAGGGATGGCCGGCGAAGGCGCCGCCCATCATGTCGTTGTATTCCTTCCAGCGGTGATAGGTGTCGGTGGCGGAGTGGGTGCCGGCCAGACCCTTGCCGCTCTTGACGAAATCGAGCAGGCTCTGCTTGAGCATCTCTTCGCGGGCCATGGCTTTCTTCTTGCCCTCGTCGTCCTTGGGCAGTTCCTTGGGGCGGAGGCAGTCGCCCGTGGTGTTGAGCATGAGCACGGCGTCAAAGGCCTTGAGTTTTTCTGGTTCGAAGAAGGACTCATCCTCGGTGTGGACGGCGGTGAAGGCGCCGGTCTTGTCGCCCATGAGGGTGATGGCCCGGGCGCCGGTGGCGATCGAGCCGTGCCGGAAGCCGTTGGTGCGCGAATAGATCAGCAGCTTGCGGGGCTGCTTTGGCTTGGCATAAGCCTTCTCGGGCAGAGCGGCCTCGATCTTTTCCATCACCCCCTTGTTCTGGGCCGAGGCCGGATTGAAGAGGGCAAACAAAGCGAGCAGTGTCGCCGGAATCAGCCAACGCGAGCCGAGCTTCATGGTGGAACCCCCGTGATACGGATGTCGGAATGCTTCGCTTGACACGCCGCAGCCCGCGGCGCTTCAAGGGTGGGAATGAGTGTCATGATTCGGCAAAACGGGGCATGAGTCAACCAAAAAGTGCGTGCGTCCGCGCGGGATCACGGCGCCGGCGGAGCTTCCTGGGGCGGCGGCGCTTCTTCGGCCTGTCCGCTAAGGTGGTCGGGGAGGCGAATCTGCCAGCCGCCGCCGAGGGCACGGTAGACGCCAATCATGGTGAGGGCCTGTTGCCCTTGTGCTTCGGCCAGCCGGTCCTGGTTGGCCCGCAACACGGCCTGCAGCAAGAAGATCGGCGCGAAGGGGATGCCCAGCTTGTCGTAATCGTCGAGCAGTTCGTCGAGGGCCGCCCGGTTTTCGCGCACCGCGTCTTGCAGCTTGGTCACCGTTTCCTGGACGTTGAGGAATGCGATCAGGGCGTCCTCGACTTCGCGGTTGGCGGTCAGCACCAGGTTCTGGTAGCCCGCGATGGCTTCCAGCAGCCGTGCGTCTTGCAGGCGGACGTCGTTGAGGATGCGGCCATAGTTGAGGACGTTCCAGGTGAACGACGGAGCGATCAGGCCGGCGGTGCTGCCCGGAGTGAACAGGCGATCGAGGGATCGGGCTTCCACGCCGATGCGGCCCGTGACGGCGATGGCCGGATAGAGTTCGGCGGTGGCGACGCCGATGAGTGCACTTCGCTCCGCAACGACCCGTTCAGCGGCCCGCACGTCGGGGCGGCGACGCAGCAGATCGGCGGGGATACCCACTTCGAGCGCGGCCGGTGTGCGCGGAATGCCGTCCCCTTTGCCCAGGAAGCAGCTAGCCAGGTCGGTGGGCGGAATGCCGAGCAACGTACACAGGCGGTTCTGGGCTTGCCGCTTGCCCGTCTCGAGGACAGGAAGGATGGCCAGCGTCTCATCCAGGTTCGATTTGGCGAGATGGACGCCGGTGGATTCGAGCTTGTTCTTCTTGGCCCGCTTGCGAGCCCGCTCGAGGGAACGCGTCTGGATCTCGACGTTGTCGCGGGCATAAGCAATCCGCTGCTCGAAGGTGCGGATCTCAACGTAGGCGGCGGCCACCTCGGCGATGAGAGAAACCAGGATGGCATCGTATTCGAAGACAGAAGCGTCGAGATTGGCGTCGGCCGCCTCGACGGCACGGCGGAAGCGGCCCCAGACGTCGAGTTCCCAGGCGGCCCGGACGCCGGTGGTCCAGTTGTCGAAGGCGCGTGGAAAGAACAGAGGCAGGTGCAGGGCCGCCTTGTTGCTGAGTTGAATGTGTTCGTAAGCGCCGAAGGCTTGCTGTTCCTGGGGTAAGAGATTGCCGACGGCGATGCCGCGTGTGGCCCGGGCCTGCAAGATGCGCGCACCGGCCTCGCGCAAGGTCAAGTTCTGTTGATAGGCGACCTGGACCAGTTCATCGATGACCGGATCGTTGAAGACAGCCCACCAGTCGGGAAAAGCAGGAGGCTGGGGCAAGACGCGTGGGTCGTTGCTGTCGATCCAGTCCTCGGCCACCAGGGCCGCGGGCGGCTCATACTGCGGGCCGACCTTGAAGCCGTTGCGTGCCCAGTTCGGCAACTGGCAGCCCGCCAGGCAGCACGCCGCCAGCGCGGCGCCGATCCACCAGGAGCGGGCGCAGTATCCTCGCGCCGAAGTCGTCTGCACGCTTCCCACTGCCAGAATGATCGGCACGACCGGGATAGTTTCGCCAAACAATCAGGTTGAAGAACGGATGTGTCAGGATGGAGGGGGCAGGGAAGAAGCATCGTCGCCGCTGACCAGGTCGAGGGCCCAGCAGCCCAGAACGTGGAGCCCGGGCTGGCGAAAATGCTCGAGCAGCCCGGGCACGTTGCAGCCCGCTTCTTCGAGGGCGTCGGCAAGGATGGGCAAGTCTTCCCAGCGGCCCTCGTCGCGAACGCGGCGGGCGATCCGGACCACGGTGCCTGCTTGCCAGCTTAGCCAGGTCGGATCGATGCTGACGGGCCGAAATGGGTTGCCAAAGATCTCGCGCAGGAGAACGGTCTGGGCGGCAGCCTCGGTGTTGTTGTGCGCAGTCAGCGCGGCCAGTGTGGCGATCATGTTCGCGTTCTGGACGTCATCATGGTGGAGGATGGCGCATCTCCAGGCCGCGGAGCAGATGGGATCGTGGTCACGGTGCGGATGAGCGCCGGTGGCGGCCCGGGCTCGTTCCGCCTCGCTTGCTTGCCCGAGCGCGAATCGTTCACCGACCTCGATGGCGTGGCGGCATGGTTCGACTTCGATCAAGGACCAGAGCTGCCGGCAGCAGGCGCAGCCGAACAACCGCAACCGGCGCGCGCTGGCCCGCGGCCTGAGAAACTCGAGCATCGTCCTGGGCTGCCGACAGGCAAACCACTGGCTCTCGGTCATGCGAACTCTCACTTTCTCTTCCACATCATACCCTGCCGTCGTGCGGGATGGGAACTTGCTGAGCGTTCCTCCCGTCGTTAGCGCTCCGGAGTCGCCTGACGAACGATCAGTTTTCCTGATTCCTACGTGCCCGATCCTGCATGTACCTTCAAGGCATTCTTGCGGCGGGTGTGCCGTCGATCATGGACAACTCCAGGAACGCGGCTTACACTGTTCTGCATCGGCGTTGCGATCAGACAGGGGAGAACGGTGCATGGTGCAACCCATCCAGACGAGCAGTCTGCTGGTTGGCGAGTTGCAGAAACTTGAGCTCTTGAGCCCAGAGCAGTTGAATACGCTGCAGGCCAATGGGTTCACGGCCCGGCATGCGGACGGGCGTGGTGCTGCCCGCGAGCTGCTGCAGCGGGGCTGGCTCACGCCGTTTCAGGTCAACCAACTCCTGCAGGGCCGCGGCACCGAGCTCATCCAGGGCTCCTATCTGCTCCTCGAACGTCTGGGCGACGGCGGCGCCGGCCAAGTCTTCAAGGCACGCCACCTGCACATGCAGCGCGTCATTGCCCTCAAGATTCTCCACAAGGATCTGCTCGACGACCAGGAAACGCTCGATCGCTTTCGCCGCGAAGTCCGCCTCATCAGCGAGCTGAACCATCCCAACGTGGTACAGGCCCACGACGCCGTGCTCACAGGCAACACCTATTACATGGCCATGGAGTACGTGGAAGGGGTCGACCTCGGCGGGCTGGTCAAGCAGCGCGGGGCTCTGCCCGTCAGCCAGGCCTGCGAGTACATCCGCCAGGCTTGCCTCGGGCTGCAATACATTCACGACCGCGGCCTGGTACATCGCGACATCAAGCCCTCGAACCTGCTCGTGACGGGCAAGCCCGTGCCCACGTCGCCGCCGTGGGGGCTCCTGAAGATCCTCGACCTCGGGCTGGCCCGCCCGCAACGCTCCATCGATCCCGATGGCGGGATCACCAAGACCAGCTCATTCACGATCGGCACGGTCGACTACATGTCCCCGGAGCAAGCCAACGATTTCCGCGGCGTCGATATTCGTTCCGACATTTACAGCCTGGGCTGCACCGCCTATGTGTTGCTGGCCGGGCGGCCCCCCTTCGAAGGCACGATGGCCCAGAAGCTGGTGCGCCATCAGCAAGCAGAACCGCCCCCCATCGAGAGGCTGCGCATCGACGTGCCACAGGGGGTCGCCATGATCCTGCGCA
>JBFWSD010000290.1:0-7339 GCA_050248575.1 Gemmataceae bacterium | reverse complement strand
TATCCTTGACCATCGACGACCAGAGCACTTCCTTGTTCTCGCGGCGCAGGGCCAGCAGCGACTCGAGCAACAGGGCAAATGCCTTGCGCTTCCCCTCGGGCAGCTTGTTGTCGATCGTCGGCGTCAGGGTCTGGTTCTCGCCCAGGTCTTCGTAGTAGATGAACTCGTCGCAGTTGTCGCGCAGCAGCTCCGAGGTCGAGGGCTGCATGCCCAGCCCGATCACGTGCTTGCCGTTCTCTTTCAGCTTCGAGACCAGCGGCGAGAAGTCGCTGTCTCCCGAGACGATCACGAAGGTGTCGATGTGCTCCTTGGAGTAGGCGAGGTCCATGGCGTCGACGCAGAGGCGGATGTCGGCCGAGTTCTTGCCCGTCTGCGAACGGCGCGGGATCTCGATCAGCTCGATGGCCGATTCGTGCAAGGGGGCGGTGTAGGCGGAGAAGCGGCTCCAGTCGGCATAGGCCTTCTTGGAGACGATCTTGCCCTTCTCGACCAGGCGTTTCAAGACGCGGTCGATCTCGAAGCGGTCGCGGCGGCCCTGGAAGCCCAGGGCCAGGTTCTCGAAATCGATGAACACCGCCAGAGAGCGTTCACTGTCGGGCATGCCAGGCTCCAGAATTGCTCACGATGACGACGCGCTGGGTATAGTAAGCGTCCGCGGCGCAACGGGCAAACTCAGGATTACTCGACCGGATGAACGTAGCCCCTGGGCTCGAGCGTGCGGCGTTCCTCCCCTTCCTGAAGCCATAGCCCTTCGGCAACAAACTCCCCGCAATGCGCCAGCGTGATGCCGGGCACGGGCTGCCTGGCAATCAGCTGCTGGCCCGCTTCGGGCGAAACCGCGAATGCCAGCTCGAAATCCTCGCCGTCCCCCAGCGCATGTTCGAGCGGGCTGACGTCATCGTTCATCGCGCGGGCCGCCGTGCTGATCGGTACCTGATCGGCCCGGATCACAGCGCCGCAGCGGCTCTCCTCGCACAGGTGCCAGACATCGGCGGCCAGCCCGTCGCTGATGTCGATCATGGCATGAAGCTCGGCGGCAGCATGCAGGGCCAGTGCCTCGCGCACGCGCGGCGTGAAGGTGAGATGCTTGCCGCGAATGCTGCCCCCCAGCGGCCCGGTGACCAGGAGCCAGTCGCCCGGTTTGGCCCCGTTGCGGCGCACCGGCCCGCGGCCGACCGCTTCCCCGAAGATGGTGACGGACAGCACCAGCGGGCCATGCCAGCTGCCCGTATCGCCGCCAACCACGGCGGTCTGAAATTCTTCCGCCAGTTCGCGGAAGCCGAGATAGAGTTCTTCGGCAAGCGTGCGGCCGCCGCGTGCGGGCAGCCCGACCGCGACCACTGCCGCCACCGGACGGGCCGCCATCGCCGCCAGGTCACTCAGGTTGACCGCGAGAGCCTTGCGGCCAATGAGGCGCGGGCCCGCCTCCATCAAGAAGCAGCTGCCCTCCATGAGCATGTCGGTGCTGACGACGAGTGGCACATCGCCGGGCCAGGAAAGCACGGCGGCATCGTCCCCCGGGCCGACCAGGACGCGCTCCGCGCCGGGCGTCCGCTGACGCAGCCAGTCGATGAAGGCAAACTCTCCGCGCGACATCAACTTCTCCCGATGACGGATTGGCGAGGCTAGCCCGTTGATTCAGCATACTGCGAAGTGAACGCTGTGCCACTGCCGATGAACTTGCCCATTCGGCTTTGCTACCTGGCAAGATATTGTCGGAGCTCTGCCTCCGTTCCCAGGAAGTAGTCGATGTGGCGCCGTTCTATGCCGCCGCGCGTGGAAACGCCGGACCCAAGACCGTGAAGAGCGATGGTTTCTGAAGGCAAGTCATGTTCGAAGTCCATCGGAATGGTCTTTCCCTGCGTGTCGATCGCACTCATCGAATGCCACCTTGCAAACGGCTGTCATCGCGAATGTACAGTGTCCCGGATTCAGGAATCTGAAAGGTGTACTGACCGTCCCGCGCTCGCACTTCCGCTCCCGATGGGGCGACAATGAGCGTGATCGGGCCGCGGTAGCCATCGGGAATTACCAGCACAATCGGCTGGCCCGATCGATCGTGCTGGCGAATAACCAAGTACGATACCAGCACGGAAAGGATCGACAGTGTCAAGGCAATCCACCCCACATGGCTGCCCAGCGTCGCTCGACTACGAAGTGCCTGAATGCCGAAGAGTATGGAAGCCGTCCCAGCCATCAGAGGCAAGAGACACAAGTAGGTCACTCTAAGATAGAGCAAGTAGGTCGGCAGAATGGCCGTCACTGCACCAACCAGAACCGCAGTCCAGCCCGACCACCGACGTATCGGCATTCCCGTCGATTGCTGCATAGGGAGATGACCGCATCCGCGAAAACCCGTTAACTCACCTGTTCCGCGGGTGCCAGGAAGTACTTGTCGACCAGGTGCTCCGGGGGCGGGCCGGTCAGCTTGCTCACGAGAATCCCCAGGGCAAACGAGGTGCCCAGCCCCCAGAAGACCGGATGGAAGCCGAGTAAGTTGACGCGCGAACCGAGCTTGATGCCGAGGAGATGAGTTAGCCCGGCGACCTCGGTGGGGAACATCGACGGCGCGAACAGCCCGACCACCACGCAGAAGCCGCCGATCATGGCGGCCAGGGCGCCCTGCCTCGTCATGCCCTTCCAGTACACGCCCAGGAATACCGGGCACAGGAAGGTGGCCGCGAAGCCGCCGCCCGTGAACACGATGATGTATTGCAGGAAATCGATGCGCTGCGTGGCCAGCATGGTGACCACCACGCCCGCCACGGCCGTCGTCGTGTAGCTGGCGATCTTCACGGCGCGCTCGCTGACATCGGGATTGATCGTGCGCTGATAGACGTCGCGCACCAGGCTGGAGCTGACCATCAGCAAGAAGCTATCGACGGTGGACATGACCGCGGCAAACGGGGCCGCCACGAAGATCGCCGCCAGGATCTGGTAGAGGAAGCCCTTCTCGGCCACCACGCGGGTGGCCACCAGCACCATGGCCTGGTCGGAGTTCTCGCCCGGCGGAATGTAGGGCAACAGCGTCCGCGCCGACACGAAGATGAAGACGAGCGGCAAGTAGATCAACGCATAGTAGAAGGTGACGGTGAGGATGGCCCGCTTCAGGGTGCGGCTTTCCTTGAAGGCCATCAGCCGCACCATGGTGCCGGGCTGCCCGATGCCGGAAATCGCCCACATGAAGAAGAACGAGATGGCCAGCCCGAGCGGATGGAAGGGGGAGCCATCGGAGCGGCGGCCCGGGCCGAACAGGAACTCGTCGCCGCGAATGAAGGGCCAGCGCCGCTCGCGGGCCTTGTCATCATCGCTCACGCTCCAGGTGCCCGAGCCGTCGTTGTCGTAGGCGTCGTGTACGCCTTCGATGGTGTTTTTCAGCCCGGGCTGCGCAGCCACCAGTTCCTTGATCTGGTCCGCCGTGGTATTGGGGACGCCGTTCTTGTCGGTGCCGAGGCGGATTTGCAGCCAGCGCTTGCCCGCCTTGTCATGCACCAGCTCGGCCGCCGGGCTGGCGTTGGCCTCGGCCGGGGCCAGGTACCAGATGCCGACCGGCGGGTTCGGCGCATCCTTCTTCAAGAGAAAGGCGAGGTCGTTGTGGGTGCCCGCCAGGTTGGTGACGGCCACGGGCGGACTTTCGAGCAGCGTTTCGTTGACATTTCGCAGCCCGCCGGCCTCGATCAGGATCACGGGCAACAACACCAGGATGCCCAGCCCCATGACGATGCCTTGCATCACGTCGGTCCAGACCACGGCCCGGAAACCGCCGAACGACGTGTACACGACCACCGTGGTGGCGAAGATCACCAGGGCCAGCAAGTACGCAACGGGCTGCCCGGCGATGTCGCCCGACATGAAGTCGCTCCACGTGCCCATGTTGAGCGTCTTTTGCAGGATCAAGGCGCCTGCCCGGAACTGGGCCACCAGGTTGCTGACCGTGAAGAAGATAATGGTGCAAGTGGCCACCAGCCCGAGCGCGGTCGAGTCGAAGCGGTCGCGCAACACGTCGGGGATGGTGATGGCCCCCGATTTGCGGGCCACCTGGTTGAGCCGTTTGCCCAGCACGCCCATCGTGCAGATCGGCACCACCATGTAGCTGGCAATCCACAAAGCCAGGATCCAGCCATGCGTGTAGATCAGCGACGGGAAGCCGGTGAAGCTGCCCCCGGACGAACTGGTGGCCGCGAAGGTGAATGCCAGGGCCCAGCTGCCCAGGCCGCGGCTGCCCAGGAAGTACTCTCCCATGAACGACTTCTTGGCCAGAATGCGATGCGACAGGGCTGCCAGCACGAACGTGCCCAGGATGTAGACGACAAAGGTGATGATCGTGACGGGACTGGTGCCCATGTCTTCTCCCCTCAGGGCGCGGCAGCCCCATCCTCATCCGGATTGGTCTCGGCGGCGGGCGCGGCGGCGAACTCTTCCTCGTCCTCATCCGGGCCCAGATCTTCCTCGACGAAGACGAACAGGCAGAAAAGCACGCTCACCAGCACGCACAGCCCCCAGGGAATGACCACGCCATAGAAGACCCAGTCGGGAATGCCCAGCGGCATGGTCAGACTGTCCGGCTTGCGATTGTATGATTCGAGTGGGCCGGCCAGCTCGGCGACGTCGCCCCCGACCGCGCCGGGCAAGGGCTCGTGAGACGTGTAACCGTTGAAATAGCAGTAGCTGACCGAGTAGAGGAAGCACAGCGCCCACAAGGCGAGGATCATGAACGCTTCGCGGCGCGTGCGCAGGTAGACAGGATCGTCGCGTCGGCCCTCGTGGTTGCCTGCGTTCACCATGAATTCGACCCGCAAGTGGCATTGTCGAGTAAGGAGAGTGCGAGACTTGGAGCATGATAACAAGGTGATGCGCAGCGTCAACAACGTTGAGAGGAGCGCGGGCTACGCAGAGGACCCCTCGCTTACGCGTCGGGTTGGTACTTGTCCCGCGGCAGCCGCGGGCAGGCGAACTTCCAGCGTCGTGCCGCAACCAACCTCGCTGCTGGCGTCAATCGTGCCTCCGTGGGAGGCCACGATCGCCTGGCAAATACTCAGTCCCAGCCCTGCTCCCCGCGCGGTGCGTGCCCGGTCTGCTTGCCAGAAGCGTTCGAAGATCCGCTTGAGATCCTTGGGGTCGATGCCGACGCCGGTGTCGCGAATGGTCAAGACGGCCTGGTCGGCGGCGCGGTCTCTGACCAGGTCAACCTGGACGTTGCCCCCGGCCGGCGTGAACTTGATGGCGTTGTCGATGAGATTGTCGACGACCTGCCGCAGGCGGCCGCGGTCGCCGTGGATAATCATGGGCGCGGCGATGTTGGCCGCCAGCTCGACGCCGGCCGATTCGGCAACTCCCTGGAACATATCGACGGCCCGGCGCACGACCTGGTCCAGCGGCACGGGTTCCGCGACGGGCAGCAAGCGGTGCACGTCGCTCTCGGCCAGCAGCAAGAGCTGGTTGGCCAGCCGCCGTAGACGCTCGCATTCTTCCAGCAATTCGACGATCAGCTCCTTGTATTCCTCGGAGCTCCGCTCGGCATTCAGCGCCACCTCGAGCGCGCTTTGCATGGCCGCCAGCGGCGAACGCAACTCGTGGGCCGCATCGGCCGTGAAACGCCGGTTGATGTCGAGGTATCCGGCAAGTCGATCGAGAAACGCATTGATGGTGATCGAGAGCTGATCCAGTTCGTCGCCGCTGCCGCGTATCTCGAGCCGTTCGTCCAGCTTGCTCGGTTTGAGGCGGGCCGTGGTGTCGATGATCCGCGCCAGCGCCCCGGTCGTCCAGCTGGCCAGCAAGTATCCGCCCAACGGCGCGATGAACAGCACCAGCACGAGCATGCCCAGCATCAGCCAGGTCAGCGTCTGGAAATCGGTGGCGCCAAAGTCCCAGGAAGAACCGACGCGCACCGTGAGCGCTTGCTTGTCGGGCAGCACCACGTTGCGTTGCAAGACGCGGAGCTCACCCACGAAGAACGGGCGGCCCAGCTTCTGCAAGCCTGTCTGCGCGACGCTGACGGGTGTATTGGTGCTCGACCAGAGAGGCGGGCCGCCGGAGCGGAACAGCTGCACAAAGAGCCCCCGCTGCGTGTGCGACAGGGCCATGCGCTCGATCTCTTCTTCCGAAGCAGACAGGTTGGGATGCGACTGTTCCAGGGCCAGCTTGATCTCGAGCAGGTCCTGTTCGAGGAGCTTGTCCACCTCATGTATCATGATGAGCCGCAAGCCCTCGTGGACGCCGAGCAAGGTGCCGCCCACCACCAGCAACACCACCAGCGCATTCCAGAGCGTCAGGCGAAAGCGCAGGGTGCGCACTCCGACTCTAACTGCCGTTGCGAAGGGCATAGCCGCGTCCCCGGATGGTCTGAATCAGAGGCACCGTGAAGCCTCGATTCAGCTTACCGCGCAGGCGGTTGATATGCACCTCGATGACGTTGGTGGTGCCTTCCCAGTCCGAATCCCAGAGATGCTCGCAGAGCATCTTGCGGCTGACGACCTGCCCGGCGTGGCGCATCAGGAACTCGAGCAAGCTGAATTCGGTGGGGGTGAGCTCGATCTCGGTGCCCTCGCGCACAACGCGCCGCCGGGCGAGATCGAGCGAGAGATCGCCCAGCTGCAACGTCGGATCGGGACGAATCAGGGCCCGCCGCCGCAGCGCGTCGATTCGTGCGGCCAGCTCGGCAAAAGCGAAGGGCTTGACCAGGTAGTCATCCGCGCCGAGGGTCAGCCCCTTGACGCGATCTTCGACGGAGCCCAGCGCCGTCAGCACGATGACCGGGGTCTGAATTCCCTCCGCGCGAAGCGCGCGCAAGACTTCCAGACCGCTCATTTCGGGTAGCAAGAGATCGAGGACGATGGCGTCGAACTGCTGGGTCCGCGCCAGTTCGAGCCCGCGCGTGCCATCCCTGGACCACTGGCACAGGTGGCCCGACTCGAGAAAGCCTTTCCGTAGCGACTTGCCGATGACGGCATCGTCCTCGATGACGAGCAGATGAACTTGAGGAGTCTCTGGCATCAGCTACTCTCCGTTGGCTAGCTCGGTTCGAGGGGCTCGAGCTGGGCAACGCGGATGCTGCTCTCGTGCTTGGAGAGCCGCTTCATGCGTTCGAGCCCCACGACTTCAAAGCGTGGCTTGCCGGTACCGTTGTTGTTGTCGTAACCCGTGTAGTTCGAGACATAGTGGTGCAGGGCCTCGCAAGTGGTGTGGTCCACGATGGCCACCCCCTCGGCAAGGCACAGCCTGATCTCGCGCGTTTCGCGCGGCACCTGGTCGATTTCGCGGAACAGATGGAACAGATTGAAGCAAACGAGCGGGCGCTGGCAATTTAGACTGTACACGCCGTCCTTGAGCTCGCGGCTGG
>JBFWSD010000289.1:0-7342 GCA_050248575.1 Gemmataceae bacterium | reverse complement strand
GTACGGGCCGTAGTAGGCACGCAGATAAAGGTAAAACAGGAACAGACCCAGGAGAACGAGAGAGGCCAGCCCCACGATACCAACGCCGATCCATATGAGTATCACAGATGCCACTCCACAGAAGTACACCCCCTTGGGCGGTTGGGGGGAATCGTGAACGGGGTCCGGCTTCCTGCCGGGGGCGAAGCTACCCGCTTCCAGGCCGGGCTGGTCGAGCCAGCAAGCGGACATCCTCCCAGGTTAACCTTCGAACTGGCTGACAATCAACGAAATATTCTGCCCGCCGAAGCCAAAGCTATTGCTGAGGACATGACGGATCTTCTTTTCCCGAGCCACGTTGGGAATGTAATCGAGGTCACATTCCGGGTCCGGGTTCTCGTAGTTGATCGTGGGGGGCAGTATTCCGTTCCGGATCGACATTACGGAAATGATAAGTTCCACCGCCCCGGCTGCGGCGATCAAATGTCCGAGCATGCTCTTGCTGGAACTGACGGGCACCTGGTAGGCCCCGTCGCCGAACACGTGCTTGATGGCGATGGTCTCGGTCCGGTCGTTGACCTGCGTGCTGGTGCCGTGAGCGTTGATGTAACCGATGTCGGTGGGCGACAGCCCGCTATCCTTGAGCGCGCCCTTGATGCAGGCGATGGCGCCGCGGCCGTCTTCGCAGCTATCGGTCATGCGAAAGGCGTCGGCCGTTGAACCGTAGCCGACGATCTCGGCATAAATCTGCGCGCCGCGCTTCTTGGCGTGTTCCAGTTCTTCCAGGATCAGCATGCCTGCCCCTTCGCCGAGCACGAAGCCGTCGCGCTTGCCGTCGAACGGCCGGGATGCCTTGCAGGGCGGATCGTTGGAGGTCGACAGGGCCGTCAGCCGGTTGAAGCCGGTGACGCCCAGCGGGTGAATCATGCTGTGCGAACCACCGGAAAGCATCAGGTCGGCATCGCCGTGGCGGATGAGGGCCGTCGCTTCCCCCAGGGCCTGGCTCGAAGCCGCACAGGCTGTCAAGCAGTTGTAGTTTGGCCCTTCCAGGTTGAAGTAGGCGGCCAGGTGCCCGGAAGTGGTGTGCAGTTCTTGTTCGGATTCGCGGCCCGCATGGAACTCGCGCAGCGCCGCCGCGGAAAAGCCCGGGTGGTCCACCGCACGCTTGTCCGCCTTCCAGTTGCGGGCGATCAGCGAGATCAGGTTGTCGAAATCCTGGATGCCTTCGCCGGAACCGAGGTAGATGCCGAAGCGCGTGCGATCGACCTTGTCATCGTCGAGCAGCCCGGCGTCGGTGAGGGCCTGGGCCGCGGCGGCGGCGGCAAAGGTACTGTTCACGCCGGAATCGCGCCAGCGCGAGGGATCGCGGACGAACTTGCCCAGGTCGAAGTCTTTCACCTCTGCGGCAATCCGCGTCGGGAAGCGGTTCGCCTTGAACAAGGAGATCTCGCCCACGCCGCTCTTGCCTGCCAGCTGCGACTGGTACAGATCGGGCACGTTGTGTGCCAGCGGCGTGATCGCGCCCATGCCGGTGATGACGACTCGTCTGCGCATGTCTCTGTTCCTAGCAATCGAACGCTCAGACTACTCCCACTTGCGCACCACCACAGCGGCACATTGCCCCATGTCGGTAAAGCTCAGCTTGAGTGCATAAGGGCGCTGGATCTGCCGCGCCTCTCGGACCAGGCTGATCGGGCAATCCGCATCGGGATGCTCGCAATTCAGCGTCGCCGGCAATTCGCCGTGGTGCAAGGCCAGCACGCTGGCCAGCAATTCGGTGAGCGAGCCCGCCGCCCCCAGGTTGCCCATGAAGCTCTTGGCAGCAAATACCGGTACGCTGGCATTGTTGGCCCCAAACACCTCGGCGAGGCCACGCGCTTCCCATACGTCAATGGCCGGGATGCCGACGCCATGGGCGTTGATGTGATCGATCTGTTCAGCGCAGATGTCCGCATCGTCGAGGGCAGCGCGAATGGCCCGGGCCACGCCCTTCCCCGAATGATCCCGATCGAAGGCCGCTCCGAAACCGGCCACCTCGGCATATATACGCGCGCCGCGTTTCTTGGCGTGTTCCAGCTCTTCGACCGCCAGCACCGTGGCCCCTTCACCAATCACCATGCCGTCGCGATCCCGATCAAACGGACGCGAAGCCCGCGCCGGCTCTTCATTGCGGCGCGACAGCGGCTGGAACAAACACTGGCGCACGAAGCTGAGCGGATTCAACCGGCTCTCGCCGCCGCCCACCAGGAAGAAGTCAGCCTGGTCCCGTTCGAGGATGCGATAGGCTTCCCCCAACGCCAGCAGGCTGGCGACGTCGCTCTCGGTAATGGTATTGCTGGGTCCCTGAGCGTTGTGCAGGATCGAAACGTGGCAGGCGAGCATGTTGGGCAGGTATTTCAGCATCCACAGGGGAGCGATCGCTTCCAGCCCTTCTCCGCCCCATTTTTCAAGATCAATGAAGCCGGGCTGACAGTTGGCACTGATGCGTGCAGCCTCGCCCAGGTCTTCGAGCTCGCTGGCAATCAAGCCGGCACCAAACTCAATGCCGAAACGGGTGGGATCGAGCTGATCTTTCTGGATCTTGCCATCGTCCATGGCCAGCTGGGCTGCCGCGACAGCCAGCTGAATGCTGCGGGCCATCACACGCAAACTCTTGCGCTGTTCTTTGGGTAGGTAGCCCTTGGCATCGAAGCCAACGACCTGACCGCCGATCTGCACGGGCAGCCCGCTCGCATCGAACAGGTCGAGCCGGCGGACACCGCTCTGGCCGGTGCCGAGGGTTTGCCAGTAGGAAGTCGCGTCGAGGCCTATCGGGCAGGCCACGCCGATTCCACTCAGCACAACTCGACGAGGAAATGACATGACGCACACCTGTCCTGCGTGAGATCGCCCGGGACGCGCGGGCGGACTCTGCTCGTTCACTCTCTATGGCTCACGTGGTGACATCCGTGCGTGGGGAGGCGGCTTTCCGGGCCAGCCCCAGCAAGTGCTTCAGCTCTCCGCTGAAGACAAAATTGTGATCGCCGAAGATCTGTTGCGACCGTGCCTGGTCAAGATGGGCGAAGAAGATCTCCGCCTCGGCGATGATTTCCTGGCCCGACAGGACCCGTCCCTTGACGGCCGCCCCCTCGGTGCGCAGATCGAGGATCTCCACTTCGTAAACGAGCCGTTCGCCGGCCAGCGCTTCGCGTTTGAACTGTGCCTTGGGGATCTTGGCCAGCACGACCTTCTCGCGAAACTCGTTGGCCTCCCCCACCAGGATGCCGCCCGTCTGGGCCAGGCCTTCCAGGATGAGGCTGCCCGGCATGACCGGATAGCCCGGGAAATGCTGGGCAAAGTGATCTTCCGCCAGGCTCAGGTTCTTGACCGCCCGTGCCGACTTGCGGCTCTCGAACTCCAGGAATCGGTCGATCCAGATCCAGCGCATGAATGCTTGGCTACACGGGCGGCCCGGCTTGGCGGGACCGCCCGCGCCTTTCTCGCTCAGTTGCTGCTCGGTTCGCCGAGCTTGCCCTGGATGTAGCGGGTGATCATTTCCACGGTGAACAGCTCGCTGATCGCGCTCACCTGCGGGTTCTCTTCGAACTTGTTGAGGTCGGCGAAGGGCATCCGCTGCCGCAGCTCGGCCAGCCCCTTCTCGGTGACCTTGCCGTCCTGCACGAACTCGGGGTCCCCCTGGAAGATCGATTCCGGGAACAGTTCGTTGCGCGGGATCTTGATGCCGAACTCTCTTTCGAGCCGAAACACGATGTCGAGGAAGTCGATCGATTCGGCGCCCAGATCGCCCTGGAGCGTCGCGGTCGGCTTGATCTCGTCTTCCTCCACATTCAACGCTTCCACCAGCGTATCGGCCACCTTCGCGTAGATCTCGTCTCGGCTCTGCATGGATTAACCTCCAGAATAGCGACACAAGGTGACGAACACTTTCCCTGGTCCGTGACTTCACATCGCCGTGTCATCAGCCTGAGACCGCTCCCAGGCTCAAACCGCCATCCACGGTCAGTACCTGACCGGTGATGTATGCGCTTTCGTCGCTCGCGAGGAACACGGCCACCCTGGCGATGTCCTCGGGCTGTCCCAGCCGCCGCATGGGGATGAACTTCTTGATGAGGTCACCCGCCTTGTTGCGTACGGCCTGGCTCATGTCGGTCTCGATGAAGCCGGGGGCCAGGGCATTCACCGTGACGCCGCGGCTGGCCAGTT
Source organism: Gemmataceae bacterium (assembly GCA_050248575.1). Lineage (GTDB taxonomy): Bacteria > Planctomycetota > Planctomycetia > Gemmatales > Gemmataceae > JBFWSD01. Next base: position 3,160 of record JBFWSD010000289.1, on the reverse strand, counting down.
CCACCGCCAGGCTCCGGGTCAGCGCGTTGATCGCACCCTTGCTGGCGGCGTAGTTCGTCTGGCCCGGGTTGACGTGCTCGGCGGCAACGCTGGACACATTGATGATCCGGCCGCGCCGCTGCTTCATCAGCCCGTAGGCCACTGCCCGACAGAAGTTATATGTACCGCCCAGGTTCGTGTTCAGCACTTTGTCCCAGGCTTCCGGCTCCAGGCGGATGAACAGGTCGTCCGCGATGACGCCGGCGTTGTTCACAAGAATATCGAGGCGGCCCCATTCCTGCTGCAGCCGCTCGGCGCAGCTCTGGGCAAACTCGGAACTGGTGACGTCGCCTTGCAGTGCAAGCACAGTACCCCCGGCCGCTTGCACTTCCTGGACCAGGCTGTCGGCCGCTTCCTGGCTGCCCCGGTAGACGAAACCGACCCGGGCTCCCTCGGCGGCAAACTGCTTGACGATGGCACGCCCAATACCGCGACTGCCTCCCGTCACCAGCGCAACTTGATCCTTCAATCTCATGCGATCCATTCCAGTCTGTGGCGAGGTTGACCGCTACGTCGAGACCGGCTTGGCGAGCAGGTCCTCACGGAGCACGGCATGCAGGCTGCGCAGGTGCGCCACGATCTGGTCGTCGATCGTGTGCCAGGCGGGATGGCGGTCCCTCAGGTTATACTGCGCCAGCGTCAGCTTTGCGGACACCGTCGCCTGACCTTCCACTTCGCCCTTGCCTTTCAAGGTGGCCTGGTCCTCGCTCTGTTCCACCAGTTCCACCTGGATCAGCATCTGTTTGCCAGGTTCCATGAAGTGTCCGTACTTCACGTTCTTGGCCTCGCGCAGCACGATGACGCTGTGCTTGAAGTCGTTGCTGATCCGCAGCAGCCAGGCACCGGCCTCCACCAGCGATTGCAGCATCAGGACTCCCGGCATCACCGGGAACGTCGGGAAGTGGTCCGCCAGGTACTCTTCGCCCAGCGTGAGGTTCTTGACCCCCTGGATAGTTCGGCCCGGTTCCACCGATACGATTCGATCCAGAAGGTTGAACTGCATGTTGCCACTTCCGTGATGGTCGCTGCCTGGCCAAGTCCAGACCAAGGGCGCTCAAAAGGGGGCAGTATATACGGACCCTACCCCTCCGACAACCTCTGTGCGGTTTTTTCCGGCTTGCGAGGCTGCTTGGCCCGAACTTGTCTGTCGCTCTCAGCGACGCACCTATCTTTCCAGAAAATGGATTGTTTGGCAATGCAGGGTAATCAATAACGGTAGAAGATGCTGGAGAAGGCAGTCATTCTGGATGAAATGAGAGGACTTTTCCGCAGACTCCGAATAAGGGAATATTGGCTTTTTGTACACTATCAGCCCTTCATTTGCACCTCCGTTGGTGCGATTTAGTTCTGGCGAGCCCCACTTTTGCTGCTATACTTTGAGTTGTCGATAGATCTTGCAGGGGCCGTCCGCCGTCGTGTCATGCGCCACTTCCTGTAGGGTCGCCATGGATCGATGTAGATGCAAGCCACCCTGAGCACCGGCGCCGAACCCTTTCCGGGTTACCGCTTGATTCAACTCCTCGGACGGGGTGGATTTGCCTCGGTCTGGCAAGCCACCACGCCCGACGGCAATCAAGTGGCCCTCAAGTTCCTGGAATGCGGCAGTTCCACCGTGCGCGAACTCCGGGCCCAGGAAGCCGTCCGTCACCTGCCCTACCACCCCAACATCATCCAGGTCCACCAGGTCTGGGCCTGGCAGCACTACATTGTCGTGTGCATGGAACTCGCCGAGGGCAGCCTTCAAGATCTCCTCGAGGCCTATCAGGCCGAGTTCAACACCCCGGTCGTCCCCGAGCATGTCTGTCTCTATCTCACCCAGTCTGCCGAGGCCATCGACTTCCTCAACGCCCGACAGCACACCATTGACGGCAAGAAGGTCGCCATCCAGCACTGCGACATCAAACCGAGCAACATCTTGCTCGTGGGCGAGCACGTCAAGCTTTCCGACTTTGGCCTGTCCACGATCACCTCGAGTTTCTTGCAATCGAGCCGCAAGGCGGGCACGCTCGACTTCATGGCCCCCGAGATCTTCCAAGGCCGCATCAGCGATCGCGTCGATCAATACGCCCTGGCCGTTACTTATGTGTTCCTGCGCACCGGCAAGCTCCCTTTCCCGCCGGTAGGCGAGTTCCGCGAATCGTACGTGCGGCCCAATCCTGATCTGACCATGTTGCCCGCGGCCGAGCGCCCCATCATTGCGAAAGGGCTCGAACGCGTTCCCCACCAGCGCTGGCCCTCGTGTGTGGCCATGATGACCGAACTCACCAAGCTGATCACCTAGCTCCAGCGGATTCTCGGCTGCCAATCAGACAGTCGGAGTCTGCCCGCAGGCCGAAACTGGCAGGCAGGCGTTTCTGCCCGATTCCCCATCCGTTCCGTAAACCAAACACACCGAAGACGTTACACATCGAGCATCCCCGGGCACGGCACTTGCTCTGCCCCGGCTGTCCATCGCCCGAACCTCGCAGGAGCACTCCGCATGAAGGTCAGGCCACTCGGAGATCGTATTGTCGTTCGCCGCAAGAGCGCGGAATCGACCACCAAGGGGGGCATCGTCCTCCCCGACGCCGCCCAGAACAAGCCACAGATGGGCACCGTGCTGGCGGTCGGCCCCGGGCATGTGACGAAGGACGGCACGCGCCGCGCCTTGCAGGTCAAGGAAGGGGACAACATACTCTTCACCACCTGGGCCGGCGACGAATTCAGGGAACGCAGCGCCGAGGACGCCATCCTCATCATGCGCGAAGGGGACGTGCTCGCGATCGTCGGCTAGGGCCGGCGCGATCGACTTTTCAAGCAATCAAGATCAACTTCAACTGGTAAGGGGAAATCAGAATGGCGAAGCAACTCGCTTTCGATCAGGAAGCCCGCGAGGCCTTGCGGAAAGGCGTGAGCAAGCTGGCCCGGGCCGTCAAGGTGACCCTCGGCCCCAAGGGGCGGAATGTCATCCTGCAGAAGAGCTATGGCTCGCCGACCGTGACCAAGGACGGCGTGACCGTGGCGCGCGAGATCGACCTCGAAGACAAGTACGAGAACATGGGCGCCCGCATGGTCCGTGAAGTCGCCGCCAAGACCTCCGACCTCGCCGGCGACGGCACCACCACTGCCACCGTGCTGGCCG
>JBFWSD010000288.1:0-7343 GCA_050248575.1 Gemmataceae bacterium | reverse complement strand
CCCGGAGCGATGGCTGGCGCGCATCCGCGGCCTGCCTGGCGTCGAACGTGCCGATCCCTACTTGCTGGCCATGAACAACATGACCCTGGCGGACGGGCGTTCGGAGAACGTGGTACTGGTGGGCTGCGACGCAGCAAGCCTGCTGGGCAATCCCTGGCTGGCAACGGCCAGCGACGCCGCAGTGCTGCGACAGCCCGACGGCATCATCGTGGACGAGTGTGACAGCGATCGGCTGGGCGGCTGCCGAGTCGGCAGCGTACGCGAGATTGGCCGACATCGTGCCCGCATTGTGGGGTTGACGAATGGTCTGGTGAGCTTCACGACGCGGCCCTACGTCTTCACGACTGTGCAGCGGGTGCGCGCCCGATTCGGCCACGCCATTCCCGAGGGACACTGTTCGTACTTCCTGGTGCGAGTTGTCGACGGGGTCGACAAGACCAGGCTGATCGAGCAGATCCGTAGTCGCGTGCCTGACGTCGATGTGTACGATCGCGCGACCTATGGCCGCATGTCGATGGTGCACTGGTTGACCCGTACCGGCATCGGCATCAGCTTCGGGCTGGCCGCGTTTCTTGGCCTGCTCGTGGGACTGGCTGTCGTGGCCCAGACGCTCTACGCCGGCGTGGCCGATCGCGCCCGCGAATACGCGACGCTGCTGGCACTGGGCGCGACGCGGCAGGAAGTGCGCACCTTCTTGCTGGCCCAGGCGCTCGTCTATGCCGGGCTGGGAGCGCTGCTCGGTCTTGGCCTGATGCTGGTACTGGCCCGGCTGATGACCACGCCGCGGGCACCCGTGCTACTGACCTGGCCGGTGGCCTTGCTCAGCGTCTTGCTGGTCATCGGTGTCTGTATCTTGGCGGCCTGGTTGCCCTATTGTCGGCTCCGCCGGCTCGATCCGGCCAGCGTGCTGCGCGGATGAGCAGGAACATGCGGCAGCCTTTTGCGGGTTTTCGGCGAGCAAAGTAGCAACCGGCGGACTTTCAAGGGTGGAGACGACAACATGCATCCGTCGAGAGAGGTCGCTATGGGATTGACCGTGGACAGGCGCGAGCTGGAAGGATTCGATGCGGCCTTGACCGAACTGCCGGATGCGGCACGTGAGGCTGTCATCCTGTGCTATCTCGAGGGGCTGGAGATGGCGACGGCGGCCCAGCTCGCGGGCTGCTCCGAGGACATCATGTGCCGCCGCGCTCGTGCCGGTGTCGCCTTGCTCGGTAACCTGCTGGGACAGCGCGGCACGTTTCTCAGCTCGTCCGGGTTGATCCGCTTCATGAAGAGGGAAGCACGCGCAGGTGTGCCTGCGCGGCTGCTGGCTGCCCTTCCTTGTGCCCGACTCGACGCGCTCGTCGACGCCGTCCTTTCCGAGCTACGCGACGAGCCCCGTTCTTCCCATCACTCGCTCATCACCTCCAGGAGAACCGGAACCGATGGCTGCTACCATCCTTCGATCGAGACAGGTGCGGCAGACGGCGTTTGGCCGGCTACCGCTTTTCGGGTTGCCCAGGGTCAAGGCCAGGCCAATCCTGGTGCCTGACGTGGCCCGTCGCATCGAGGTGAAGATCGCCGCGACGGCCAGCGAATGGCAGCAAGCCTACCAGCTCGTTGCCGACAACTACCAGCTGCGCGGCTACGACGGCTGTGACGGCGACGTTCACTTTACTGCCCATCACGCCTTGCCGGACACGGTCACCTTCGTGGCCCTCGACAACGACCGGGTCGTGGCCACCATGTCGCTGGTAGCTGACAACGTCCTGCTCGGTCTGCCCATGGAAAGCCTGTACGCAAGCGAGATCAAGGCGCTGCGTGGGGAGGGCCGCCGACTGGGCGAGGTCACCAGCCTGGCCGCTGCCGGCCTGACCTTCCGTGAGTTCACGCCCGTCTTTCACGAGCTCATTCGCCTCATGAAGCAGCATCACCTGCGTCAGGGGGGAGATACCTGGGTCATCACGGTCAACCCGCGGCATCGCAACTACTACTCGAGGTTGCTGGGCTACCTGCCGCTCGGCCCGCGCCGCGACTACGCCAAGGTGCAGGGGCATCCGGCCGAGGCTTACTACGTGGATGTGCCGCTCATGCGTGTGAAAGCGGCCGATATGCACCGCCGCTTCTTCGGCGTGCCGGTCTCCGAAGCGTCGCTGCTGGTGCCGAAGATGCCCGCGTACCTGGCCCTGAGCCTCGCGGAACGATCCTGCCAGACGGATCGCCGCATTGTTGCCGAGGTGCTGCGCTTCACGAGCGAGTGCGGCAGCCCGCGCCGCTGGTAAGAAGCTGCGTCTCGAAGTGATCTGCTCTTTGCCGGAGTGAACATGTCCAACCTCTCAATGCTCGAAGCCGACGAAAGCATCGACTCCTGGTCTTACGAGGACGCGTTCGGCCGCAACCTGGGACTGGTCACGCGCGTCGAACAGGCTCGCTTGCGACAGAGCCGCGTCGCGGTGGCCGGGCTCGGCGGCGTTGGCGGCATTCATCTCATCACGCTTGCCCGCCTGGGCATCGGCGCCTTTCACCTCGCCGACCCCGATTCCTTTGAAGTGGCCAACTTCAATCGCCAGTACGGTGCCAGCACCCACACCGTCGGCCGGGGCAAGGCCGAGGTGATGGCTGAACAGCTTCGCGCCATCAATCCGCACGCCCAGGTACAGGTCTTTCCGACCTGCATTGCTCCCGACAACGTCAACGCGTTCCTCGCGGATGTGGATGTGCTGGTCGACGGCATCGACTTCTTTGCCCTCGACGCGCGGCGGCTGGTTTTTGCCGAGGCGCGGCGTCGCGGCATCTGGACCGTGACGGCCGGCCCCATCGGCTTCAGCACGGCCTGGTTGGTCTTCGATCCCGCAGGTATGAGCTTCGAAGAGTATTTCGACTTGCGCGACGGCATGGATCGGCTCGACCAGCTGATTGCCTTCTACGCGGGGCTGACACCCCGTGGCACGCAGTTGCCGTACATGCGCGGCGTCGACCTGGCGGGGGGGCGCGGCCCGTCTGCAGCGCTGGCGTGTCAACTGTGCAGCGGCGTTGCGACGGCAGAAGTGCTCAAGATCTTGCTCGGCCGCGGCCCCGTGCAGGCCGCTCCGCACTACGCCCAGTTCGATGCCTATCGCCGGCTGTTGCGCACCGGCTACCTGCGCGGCGGCAATCGCCATCCCTGGCAACGCCTCAAGCGCTGGTGGCTGCGCCGCCGGCTGGCCCGCACGATCCACTGCGACTAGCGACTCCTGGAGAGGAAAGTCATGGACCATGCCATTGCTACCTTGCTAACCGCCGCCGGCAAGGCCCCTTCGGGCGACAACACCCAGCCCTGGCGCTTTCTGGTCGATGAGCGCACGCAACGCATCGAGCTGCGCGTCGATCCCGAACGGGATCATTCGCCGATGAATGCCGGGCAGCGCATGGCCCGTATTGCCGTCGGTGCGGCGCTCGAGAACATCCTGCGCACGGCGGCGTTCAACGGCTGGGAAGCAAGCCTCGAAGCCTGCACTCCCCCCACGCTCGCCGCGCTCCGTATCCAGGGCGACGGTTGCCCGGGCGAGATCGACAGGCATCTTGTCGCCCGCGCCAGCAACCGCCGCGTCTATGACGGCACCCCCATCGACCTCGAAACGACAGACACGCTCCTCCGCCACACGCCCGAGCTGGACGGAATCCGTACCGTGTGGTTGTGTGCGCGCGACCGCCTCGGGCCGCTGGCAGATCTGGTGTCGCACGCGGATGCACTGATGTTCGGCGCAGCCTCCCTCTGGCAAGCCATCTTGGCCAACGTCCGCTTCGATGCGGCAGCAACCGCTGAAGTCCGCGAGGGCATGTCGCTGGCCGCTCTCGAACTGTCGCGGCTCGAACAGGTGGTCTTCAAAACCCTGCGCAGGCTGCCGCACGGGCTGGTGCGCGGCCTGGGCGCGATCCGCAAGCTGGCGAGACAGTCAAGGCGGCTGGTCGCGAGCGCGTCCGGGTTGTGCCTAATCGTCGCGCCCGACGAGCACAGCGCGACCGACGTGCAAGTCGGCCGCGCCTTGCAACGCGCCTGGCTGGCCTTGACCGCTCAGGGGCTGGCCGCTCAGCCGATGATGTCGGCGCTCGTCCTCGAGAATCTGGCCAGGCAAGGCCAGTCGCCAAGCGCCGGCGTTTGCATCGCGGCCATCGCGAAGCTCGAGCAAGACCTGCGGACACAGTTGCCGGAACTTGGCGGCGGAAGACTCGCCTTCGTCTTGCGATTCGGTCATGCGGCCGCCCCTTCGGGACGCACGGGCCGCTTGCCCTGGCAAACGCGAACCACTGGCCTGGCCGCCCGCGTCGCGGAGGTGAATCATGTCCCTTGAGCAACCGTCGCCCGCCATCCTGGCCTGCGGCGTCAGCAAGAGCTTCGGCACGGGGGCACAGCGTGTGCCCGTGCTCGAAAGGGCCGGGCTCGGCATTCACCGCGGCGAGATGGTCTTCCTGGTGGGCCCGTCGGGGAGCGGCAAGACGACGTTGCTCTCGATTCTTGGCTGTATCCTGGCTGCCGACGAAGGCACCGTCCGCATCCTGGGCGAAGACGTGACGCGCCTCGATCCCGAGGCCTTGACTGCTTTTCGCCGCCGCCATCTCGGCTTCGTGTTTCAGACGTTCAATCTCTTTCCTACGCTGTCCGCGCTGGACAACGTATCTCTAGCACAATTGATGCAGGGAGTGAGTCTGGAGGAGGCTGAACGGCGCGGTCGCGCGCTGCTCGCCCAGGTCGGGCTGCAACACCGACTGCACGCGCGACCGCCTCAACTGAGCACGGGCGAATGCCAGCGCGTGGCCGTGGCCCGTGCCCTCGCCAACAATCCCGCCATCTTGCTCGCCGACGAGCCGACGGCCTCCCTCGATGCCGCCAGCGGGCAGGCGCTCATGCTGTTGCTGGCGTCGCTGGTCAAGCAACGCGGCATGACGCTGGTGGCAGTCACGCACGATAACCGCATCTTCGATCATGCCGATCGGATCCTGCACCTCGAGGAGCGTCGGCTGGTGCGGGCCACGTGCCCGCGCCGCCGCGCCCCCAGGAAACTGTCCGCCGCGACCCCGAGTTCCACACAGTCCGCATCCAGGAGTGCCTGACATGTCACATCCGGCCAGCTGCCTACTTGCTTGCACCATTGCCCTCGGCGCGTTCCTGGTTGCGGGCTGTGGCAGCCCGTCACCACCCGCGCCGGCCGCTGCGCTGTCCCTGGAAATCAGTGCGAACGGCGTCATCGAAGGGGCCCAGCGCGAAGTTGCCTTGCGCCCCGAGATGGAAGGTGTGCTCGCACAGTTACACGTCAAGGAGCACCAGGAAGTGGAAGCGGGCCAGTTGTTGTTCTCGTTGAAGAGCGAGACGGCGTGCGCCCAGATGGAACTGGCCCGCGCCGAGCTGGAAGCAGCACGCGCCGAGTCACGTCATGCCGATCAGCTTTATCAACGCTCCAGCCGGCTGGTTGCCCGTGCCGCCATCAGTGCCGAATCCTACGAGGCCGACCAGTTTCAGCAGGCATTGGCACGGGCGCGAGTGGCACGGGCGGAAGCGCAACTGGCACTGGCCCGCGCCGAGCTGGCCAAGTCTCAGGTCAGAGCACCCTGCCGCGGGACGGTTGTGCAGATACTCCTCGAGCCGGGCGCCAGCGTTGGCTTGCATGGCGTACCCGTGCTGCGCTTCGTGGATCTGTCGAAGCGGCGCGTGCGGGCCTTTGTTGAAGAACTCGACGTGGACCGCCTGGCGCTTGGCCAGCCCGCCCGTATCACCATCGACGGGATCCCGGGGCGCACCTTCGACGGCAAGGTATCGCACCTGGCCCTGCGCATGGGCAAGACCACGATTCACGACGACGCGCCCGAAGAATACAAGGACGTCTATTTTCGCGAGATACTGATCGAGCTCGAAGGGGGAGCGAGCCTGCCCATCCATCTGCGCGTGCACGTGAAAATCGAATGCGCGCGTCACTGAGTCAACTACGCAGCACCCGGGCAGGATCTAGGCGGCGAATGCGAAAGTAGGGCAGCCAGGCGGCAAACAAACACATGGCTGCAACCAGGAGCAGGCTGAGTGCCATGCTCGCGCCCGTCAACTCGATCGGCGCGCGCGGCGAGCTGAAGAGAATCGCCGCCAGCACGGAAATGCTCAGCCCGATCAGACCGCCCGCCGCCGCACTGGCCACGGCGCGAATCAACAGGAAACGAGCGATGCAGCTATCAGCTGCGCCGAGTGCTTTCAAGGTCGCGAACTCCTTGATACGTTCCGCCACGGCCGAGTACAGCGTCTGCGTCACCACTCCCATCCCCACCAGCAGGCCGAGCAGCGTGGCAATGCCGAAGCTGATGCCGAAACCGGTGCGCGTCAACCAGTACTCCATGCACATCAGGCCCCAGGAATCGCGCTGGCGCACGGCCAGGATCTCAGGGACGCGTGCCTGGATGCGGGCACGAAGCTCTGCCTGGTCCACGCCAGGTTCGGCCACTACCAGGAAATACGAACACATGCTCTCGGGCACGTCAGCGAAGCGGCGGGCACGCTCCAGCGTGGTGAACACATAAGGATTCGTGGTGAAGCCAACGATGCCGTCGGTCATGGCGACGACGCGGGCACGCTGCCCGTTGATCTCGCGCACATCGCCAACCTGACACAGCCCTAGCTTGGCGGCATCGCAACGATCGATGGAAATGCCGTCGGGGTGCCGCACCACGTCGGCGGCGTCACCGGCAACCATGGTCCAGGGTCCGCCGAGCAAGCTGCGCTGCTCACAGCCTACCACGAGCACGTTCTCGAAGTTACCTGCTGGCATCGTCGCCTGGGCGAACATCACAATGTAGGGCTGCGCGTCCGCCACACCAGGCACGGCGCGGATGCGCTGCACCCAGCGCTCCGGAACAAAGCCGCCGATGTCCACGTTGTTCATGTGCCGATGGCCTACCCAGATGTCGGCCCGGCCATGATCTACCAGCAAGCTTGCCTTCTGCATGATGCCCAGCAACAAGCTGCACTGTAGATTCACCAGCACCACCGAGAACACCACGCCCGATAGCGACAACACCAGCCGATTACGATCACCCAGCATGGATCGGATGGCCATACGCCACATCAGCTGCCTCCGCTCATGTTTCCAATCAGCTCGGCACCCACAAGGATGGCTCCGCCGCCAAGCGTTTCGCTCGTACAAACGCCGAGTTCAATGACGCCTGGTGGTGACGAGCATGAATGGAGCGGGGATTGTGGACGCTTCGCCATTGTCGCAGAACACCAGAATCAACGGGCAAGAGGTGTCTGAATCTTCACGTGCACGCGCAGATTCAGGGGAAGTTCACTCCCGTCGTCCAGGTCGATGAGCAGCTCGAGAAAGTAAACGTCGCGATACTCA
>JBFWSD010000287.1:0-7345 GCA_050248575.1 Gemmataceae bacterium | reverse complement strand
AGCGGCCGCGCGGCAAAGATTGACTCCGCGGGCAAGAAGGTTATTGCGGAACAACTCGCCAAGCTGCCCGAGAACCGCTGGGTTCGTTTGCAGCCCGCCCGGGTGGCGCCGACGCGGACGTGGGGCTCGGCCACTTTTGACAGCGAACGTGGTCGGATTCTTTACTGGGGCGGCGGCCACTGCGGCTACGGCGGCACTGATGTGGACATGTATGATGTCGCCGCCAATAACTGGGTCAGCAGTAGCGAGGCCCCCGAGTATCCGCATCGGCTCTGGAACGTTGGCGTCAGCCTGGCCGGCGTTACCTTCGGCGGCAATCCATGGACCGTGCACGGTCGCCGCGTCTACGCGTTCGATCCGATTTCGAAGAAGATGATCAGTGTGCGGCCAGTGCAGCTCACCACCGGGTATGTGCCCGACATGCTTCGTACCTATCCGGGCGAGCCGCGGGCGCGGGCCGATGCGAAGGTCAAGCCCCCCACTTCGTACACCAAGTTCGTTACCTGGGAATTCGATCCCGATAAAGGCACGTGGGAGATTGCTGCCCCGGCCCCACTCGATGTGGATACGCTCGTTACCACTCCGCATGGAGTCATGGGGGTGCCGGTGAACTGGCGGAGCCGCCTCAAGGATTCGGGCTACTTGCTCCCCTTCGATCCCGAGGAGCAGAAAGACAACGGAGTTTATCTCTACAACGCCGAGAAAAAAGCCTGGCAGCGGCTGGGGGAAAAACAGCCCGCGCCTCAGTACCTCTACGAGATGACAACGCTGGCTTACGACAGCAAGCGCGACCGGCTCTTGTTGCACGGCGCTGGCGCGAATCGCGCTGAGTTGTGGGCCTTCGAGCGCAAAGCTGGCAAGTGGATTCATCTCGAGCCGAAGGTGGCAGCCCCGCCCGACGGGGCTGCGCCGACCTGTGTCCGCGAGGCTGTCTACTTGCCTGATCAGGATGTGCTGCTGACCTATGGTCGCGGCACGGGCGGCCAGCCGGAGATGTGGGCCTATCAAGGAGCCGACAACACCTGGTCTCGGATCGAGTTGGCGCTGCCGCCGGATACATCTGCCCGGCAGGCGTCCGGGCAGAATCGGGCACTGGTCTACGATCCAGATCGGCGCCTGGTCTTGCTGGTCCTTGGTGGCGGCGGCGACCGCGGGCAGGCTTCGGTTTTTGCCCTCCGCTACGATCACGCGAAGGCGCCCAGGTCACGCAACTGACGCCTGCTAATGTGCCGCGTCTTCGCGCGCGTGCACCGGGTAAAGCAACATTTCGCCAGACAGCCCTCTCAGGGTGGTGCGAATGGGCTCGGGTGAGCAGCCCAGGCGCTGGCATTCTTCCGCGGGCAGAAGCCCATGCGTGGCGGCGCTGATGAGGATCTCGCTGCCATGTTCCTTGTTGATAGCCTCGATGCGGAACGCGGTGTTGACGGTGTCGCCGATCGCCGTGAATTCGCGATGTTGGGAACTGCCAATCGTGCCCACCACCGCCTTGCCGCTGTGGACGGCAATGCCGATGTGGAAATCCTGGCTACCAATTTCACTCCAGGAATCTCTCAGCGCGTGCACCCGACGAATGACAGAGAGGGCTGCACGCACGCCGCGTAGAGCATGATCGGCGCTGCTCACCGGCGCGCCGAACAGCACCATGATGCCGTCGCCCTGGAAGCTGATGACGGTGCCTCCCTCGGATTCAATCAGCGGAACAATTTCCCCGTAGTAGGCGTTGAGCAGCTTCATGACTTCATTCGCGGCATGAACCTGGCTAAAGGTTGTGAAGCCGCGAATGTCGGCAACCAGCACGGTAACCATCCGCTCTTCGCCGCCGAGGTCGAGCTTGCGTACGTCTTGTTCGAGGGCCGCGGCCACGCGTTCCGAGCGGAGCATGCCCAGGGTGTGGCGCACTTTTCGCCAGCGCATGCCATAAGTTGCACTGAATACCAGGATGCCGAGAAGCGACATCGGCACCACGTCCACGCGCCAGTGGGCCCAGGCGAAGCACAGCGGTGCGAGAATACGCCAGCCGATATGATGCGCCACGGCCAGCAACGCTCCCCAGCCCAGGCTGATCCGGGCGTAGACAGCGCCCAACATTGCGCCCATGAGCAGCAGGAAGCCGAACGAATTCAGCACTGGCGGGCGAAGGATGAACGCCCGGTCGATGAGCGTGCTGATGATGTTGGCATGCACCTCCGTGGCTCCCATGAGCCCGCCGGACTGCCCGGAGAACAGTTGCGCGGTGTTGTTGGAGAACGGCACCGCGACCAGGTCCTCATCCGTCCAGTCAGTGACTCCAATAAGCACGATGGCGCCGTGCAGTTCAGGCATGGACCGTTGTGCCCGGGCCGCCGCCAATACCTTCCAGAACGACATCTCGGGAATCGTGCCCGCCGGACCAACAAAATTGATGCGCAGGCGCTGCTGAGAGTCGAGGGGTATGATTGCACCGTCAACGCTGAGTACGGAGCCGTCCCAGGTGAAGTCAGTTCCGCGACTGCGGGCATAGATTGCGAGTGCGAATTGCGGCACCTTGCCGTCGTCTCGAAGCAGGCGAGCTTTCCGTACAAACTTGTCATCGTCCGCACTGAGATTGAGAAAACCGATGTCGGTGGGGGCCGGCGCGATCTGTTCCTTGATCCGCCACTGGTCAAGCGGCAACTCCCAGCCCTCCCGGCCGAGCCATTCCGGCAAGACCACGTTCCCCGCGGACAGCACGGCCTCGCCGAGAGGGAGTGCGTAACCACTCTCCCCGCTGTCGCGAATGGCGGGCAACTCGCTGAAATCGTCCGGAACATACACGTCGAGACCGATGGCCCTCACCCCTTGCTCTTTGAGATAGAGCACCACCTCGGCCAGCTCCGGACTTGCCAATGCGACCGGCTTCTTCAGTTTCTCTACTGACTCTTCGTCCACGCCGATGATGACGATGTCGGCTTGCGTGGATCGCACGCCGCGCAGCGAGAAGCTGGCATCCACCATCCAGTTATCCAGGCCGTGAGCGAGTTCGATATGTCCAAGCAACCAGGCGACGACGGCGCAGACCAAGCCGATGCCGATACCACGCCCGGCAGGGTGTCGCAACGCATCTACGAGTCTGTTCCCTCCCATGGACATGACTCCGCGCTTGCCAGGAAGATAGCAGCCCTCATCGTATCACAACAGGCGGTGATGTTGGCGTCCCGACGTCTGTGATTGGCATAGGGAGCCGGCATACGGCGCGGCAGTTCTGTCAACTGAGCGATGCGGCGGGCCGCTGGCAGTCGGCACGGAGTTGCCGAGTGACCGGCCAGCGGTCGGTAACGTGATGCTTCTCGGAGATGAATCCCTAAGCGATCCTGGAGAGATTGCGAAGGGTGATGGAGTGTTTACCAGCCCATGAGGGACTGCGGCTTCTCCCGTACGATGACCACCACTGGCTGCGCCGAGGCGCCAATCTTGTTGGCATTGCGCAATTCCTGGATGGCGTGATTCACGTCGTCCATCAAGTCGCCCTCGCCACGACGAAGCCGCTTGATCTTCTTCCGAGATTTCTTGCCCAGGTCAATGAGGATGGGGGCGGTCGAAGAACCTCGCATCATCGTGTCGGTGCCGGCCATGGTTGCCCTTTCGCAAAGAGTGGGTCAGAAGAATCTGCGGGTAGTATTATGGGGAGCAGCCCGCAGTTGTCAATTGGAGTCACTCGGAGTGATCCATGAAGTTCTGGCCCCTTTTGGGGCGCCAAGGCTTTCACCAGAGTGATGCTTGAAGAGGTTGGTTCGTTTCTGATATGTTACCCGAAACAACCGGCTGGGAGAGGAGCCACACACCTGGACCTTCTCTCACCCCAACCCCAATCAGGAGCGTCTCATGTCCAAGGCGGATTCGCCCCACTTCGGCAGTTCGATTGTTCGGGTCACCCTCTTGACCACCGACACGGCCACCAACGAGGTGCGCCCGCTGGTCTACTACTCCAAGACGTCCAAGAAGAAAAAGAAGGGCTCCAAGGGACTCCGCCCACTGGAGCGGCTGGTGCGGTTTGACGCAGAAGCACGCAAGGCGGTGGTGGACGACTACCTGGATCGACACAGCCAGTCCAACGAGCGTAAGCGCAACGGCTGGCTGCGCGACCTTGGTAAGAACGTCTTCAAGGCGATGAAGGCCGGGCACAAGAAACTGAAGCAACTGGACGAAGATGACGACGATGAATGAGCGCATCCGCTACAGAACCGCTGACAGGCTCTGCATCACCGCTTGCAAGAGCATCGCCCGGGACGAGTTGATGAAGAAATGATTGCCCGGCAACAAATGGAGCGTGAACGGGCCGCGCGTGTGGTCGCGCCACGGTTCAAGTTGCTCGGGGCGGACCGCGTGATCGTTGCTGCCGCCAAATGCCACGAAGGGGCATTCCAGCGGTTCTCCGGGGATGTGGGTGTAGGTTTCTAGAACGGTCAGGTCGGCCCGCACCGCGGGCAAGAGTCGCTTCATCAATTCGGCCTCTTGCCGCACTGCCTGCGGGATCCCGTCATAGCGGCGGCAAATCTCGGACACCAGATCCGCATCGGAGAGTTGATGCAAGACGGGCTCTTCCCGAGGCAGATGCGGGGCCGCGCGGGCAGCGATGAACAGCTGGGTGGGGGCAGCCACTTGTTGATTTCTCAGGCGACGGGCTAGTTCAAAGCAGACCAGCGCACCCAGGCTATGACCGAAGAATGCAAACGGTCGTGTCACGTAGGGAGCCACGACGTCGGCGAGTTGTTCCACCAACGGTTCCAGGCGTGTGAAGGGCTGCTCTTGCAGGCGCATTTCTCTTCCGGGCGGCTGAATCGCGCACACTTCAATTTCAGCCGGCAGTTCATCGGCCCAGGCGCGAAATAGCGAGGCTCCGCCTCCGGCGTGGGGAAAGCAAAACAAACGCAGGCGCGCCCTCGGGTTGGGTTTGAATCGCACGATCCACGCAGAACTGCTTGTTTTGTTCGTCATCGTTGCCCAAGATCAGTGCCGGCGCTTGGCATGACGCCTCATTTCGGTAAGCGGTATTCGTGTTGCAGCCACCAACGTTCCAGCTTGCGCAGCCACAACCAGATCCCCACCAGGGCAAAGAAAAGAAAGTATTGCCACCAGGTCTCCTGAGGTCCTGGGTCGTTACCGGTAAAGTAACGAATCAGGTCACTAACTGGTTGCAGCGGCAAACCAGAAGGGAACCGTAGCTCCAGCATGAAGAGACACCAGCCGACAATCATCAAGGCAACCCCTGCATGCAGCCCGTGGCAGATCGTCCCGATACAGAAATGGAACTTGGTGGTTTCCCCTCGAAAGGAGAGGCCTCCCCGGCCGAGCATGGTCCGGGCCAGTTCGGAGCCCTCAGCCAGCGATTCGTAAATCTGCCGGGCGGAACGCTGGATTCTGCGTTGGCGGTTGCCCTGCCTGGCCCGCTTCTGTGCGCTCTTGAAATACTGCCGCATGAGTCGCGAGTACTTGGCGTCCGGGATCAGGGTCGCCAGCGACGCATCCATGGTTGCCAGGGTACGCCCAATCTTCAAGTATTGCAGGCTGATGATGAGGTTCTTCTCGATCAGAACCTGGTTCGATTTGGTTCCGAGTTTTTCCATCGAGCGCTCACTGTAGGGCACGTCTCGGCGCGCGCAGCTCTCGTCCCATTCCTGGTAACAACGCACCAGCTTTTGCTTGACCTCGACCAGATCGACCGCGGGCAGGTCGGAACAGCCCAGCAGATTCAAGTCTGCGGCCCGGTCATACTGATGGGCGGCCAGCGCCTGCAAGTGCCGCGCGTAATTCTGCAGTAACTGAACCTCCAGTGTGCCTATCGTACCCAGGTCGATAAAGGCAAAGTTACTGTTGCGGAGCAGGATGATGTTGCCCGGGTGCAAGTCGCCGTGCAGGAGGTTGTCCTCGAAGAGTTGTCTCAGAAAAGAAAGGTACACGCGCTGGCCGACCTTCTTGGCGGAAATACCATTCTCTTCGAGCCATACGCTGACTCTTTCCGGCTCCGTTCGCCGCAGGGAAATGAAATCAGACATCAGCGTTCCCTGGACGAATTCCATCACCAGGACGCGCGGGCTGCTCAGGTCTTCGAACACCTTGGGAACGTAAATCCGGTGTGCACGCAGGGATTTGCGCATTCGCCGCAGGTTGGAGATCTCGTAACGGTAGTCGATCTCTTCGCGGACCGTTTGCGCCAGTTCCTCCTGCACTTCCTCCCAGCGCTGGAAGGGGCCGCCCAGACGCCGGATCATCCTTATCAGCGCCCGCAACAAGTTCATATCACTGGAGAAGATTACCGGGACGTCCGGGCGCTGGACTTTCACCACGACCAGCACGCCGCTGTTCCGCAGCACCGCGCGATGGACTTGCGAGATGGAAGCGGCGGCGAAGGGCGACTCGTCAAACTCACCAAAGATCCGATCGATCGGCCCGCCGATGGCTTCTTCCACGGTTCGTCGTGCCAGTTCGAAGGGGAACCCCCGGACCTGATACTGAAGTTTGGAAAGCTCGTTGCAGAATTCGGATGAGAAGACGTCGGTTTGTAGCGAGAGGATCTGTCCCAGCTTCACCCAGAGGAAGCCCAGCTGTTCCAGGAGAGTCCGGACGCGTCGGCCCGCCGATTCGCTCGTGAGTTTGCCACGGAGCCGCAGCCAGCCCAGGACAGCCAGCAATTTGAAAAGGGACCAAAAAAGTAGGACTCCCCGGAATCGTGGCAGCCCTTGTGGTCTGATCAGGGGGATGGGCGCACGACTGCGATGATCAACCAAAGTTGTCGGAATGAGCTGACGTCGCAACAAGTCGCTCCACCCTCCGCGCCATTTACCATGCAAGTCAGTTTATTCTTTCAATCGAGGTTGACGAGCCTTGGCCTGCGCCGGTGCCTTGACTCGGAGGAAAACACACCGTAAGAGAATCAGTGCAACCGGAGCCGGCAACAGAACAGTCGAGTGGCACCATGGCATTGGCCGCACTATCACGGTTTCGTGACCTGCACGTCCCAGAGCTTGCAAGCCCTCCTCTATCGAGCAGATCGCCAGGGGCCCGCCACGCAATGCGACCAGGCGATTCATCTGCCGCGTTCCAGCGCTGGGGCCGTACGATGTGCGGTGAATGATTCCGCGCAACTCGAGATGTAGTGCTTTGAACTGCTGAGAGCGGTGCAAAGGCTGGTACTTCATGAGCGAGATCGAACGCAAACTGCTCGACCGGATTCGACACGGATTGTTGATCATTGAAAAACTGGAGAGCGAGAACCACGCCCTGAGGCGGCCGCAGTCCGAGCCGATCGCGATTGTCGGGCTGGCGTGCCGTTTCCCTCGTGGCGAGTCACCGGAATTGTTCTGGAACCTACTGCAGGACGGCAGCCATG
>JBFWSD010000286.1:0-7359 GCA_050248575.1 Gemmataceae bacterium | reverse complement strand
GGTGATGCCGTACTGGTGCTGCGGCGAGAGTTCCTTGGTTTTCTTGCCCGTCTTCGGGTCGACGTAGTAGATCTTGCCGTCGCCTTCGCCCCCCTTGCCGAGGATGAGGTGCTTGCCATCGGGTGCGTAGAGGGCCGCGGCCACGTGCATCTTGTCGAATTCCTTGTCGAGGCCCTGCTTGGCGGTGCCCGCCTGGCGATCCCAGACGCGGATGCCGGAATGGCGGCCCCGATCGAAGATCAGCGGAATGCGTTCCGAAACGACCACGTCGTTGGTGTCGGGCGAAAACGCGACGGCGTAGGCCCAGCCCGTCACTTGCCAGGACTTGAGTTCCTTGCCGCTCGCGCGTTCCCAGACGATGACCTTGCCGCCGTCGTCGCCACTGACGAGCAACTTCTCGTCGTTGCTCATGCTGAAACCGCAGATCCAGTCCTTGTGGCTGGAGAGCACGCGGGCCGCCTCCTGCGTGGGCACCTTGACCTCGACCGGGTCGGGCTGCTTGGCCCCGCGCCGCTGCGTGGCTTCGTAGCGGGCCCGCTCGTTGAGCGTCACTGTGGCCGGCGCGCCGTTCGCGGCAGCCTGCATGTCCCAGTAACGAATGGTGTGGTCGTAGCTGGCGGAGATGAGCCAGCGGCCGTCCGCGGTAGCAACGAGCTTGCTGATCGAGTTGGTGTGGCCCACGAGCTTGCGCGCGGGCTGAGGCACCGGGCTGCCCTTCTGCTCGGGCACTTCCCAGACCATGATCTCGCCCCGGTTGTTGCCCGCGGCCACTAGGCGGCTCTTGCCCACGAAGCACACCGCCGTCACCCACTCCGCGTCCCAGGGCAGGTTGAAGAACAGCTCGGCCTTGTCGAATTTCGCTTCCGCCATGGCAGCTCCAAGTTTGAGACCGTAGCTTGCAGATTCATCCATCGGCAATCGGCACTCGGCAATCGGCAACTATCCCACCAGTTCCTTGATCGGTTTCGAGCCTTCGGGCGTGGCCCAGATGGGCCGCGTGCCCACGTAATGCTTCACGCGCGGGTCGACGCCGAGCGAATGATAGATAGTGGAGAACAGGTCCCCTTCACTTACCGGGTTGTCTTTCACGTCCTTGCCGTCTTGATCGGTGCTGCCGTATTGCTGGCCGCCCTTGATGCCGGCACCGGCGAGCACGATCGTCCAGGCGCGGATGTAGTGATCGCGGCCCGCCCGGTTGTTGATGTTCGGCGTGCGGCCGACCTCGCCCATCCATACCACCAGCGTGTCTTGCAAGAGGCCGCGCTCGCCCAGGTCTTCCAGCAAGGTGGACCAGGCCGGATCGAGCTGGTTCATGTTGGCCTTGTGGCAGACGAAGTTGTCGGCGTGGCTGTCGTAGTTGTCGTGGCCGATCTCGATGAAGGGGACGCCCGCTTCCACCAGCTTGCGGGCCATGAGCAGGCCGCGGCCCAGGTCGCTGTCGCCGTAGCGGTCCTTGTACTGATCCCAGTCCTTGCTGATGTCGAAGACTTTCTTGGCCCGCAGCAACTTCCAGGCGCGCTCCTTGGCGAAACGATGGCTGTCGAACGGCTCGGCCTTGTTCAGCTTGCCGTTCTGTTCTTCCATGAAGCGGAACAGTTCGGCGCGGCGTTTCTCTTCCTTCTCATCGAGGTAGGCCGAGGTGAATCCGCCCAGGCGGCCATCGCGGCCGATGCCGAACGGTTCGTACTGTGGGCCAAGGTAGCCCGAGCCGGCGTTGCCGGTCGGGCCCATGCGAATGAAGCTGGGCAGGTCGGCGTCGATATTGCCCGCATACTTGGCGATCATCGCGCCCAGTTCGGGGTGCGGCATCCGTTCCGACATCTTGTAGCACGTGTGCATGTGATAGATGCCGTCGGGATGATCGGGGGATTGCGTCTTCATGCTGCGGATGATGGCCAGCTTGTCGACATGCTGGGCCATCTTCGGCAGGTATTCGCAGAGCTGGATGCCGGGGATCTTCGATTGCATGGGGCGGAAGGGACCGCCGGTGGGGCGGCCCGGCTTCATGTCGAAGGTGTCGAGCTGACTGGCGCCGCCGTTGGCCCAGATCAGGATGCAGGCCTTGCGTTTCTTGGCGGTGTCGGCGGCCATGGTCTGGGAGTTGAACAGCCCGCCCCAGTTCGGCAGGGCCAGCCCGGTCCCCGTGGCCAGCGCCCCCTTCAGGAATGCCCGCCGCGACACATGCTCGATCTTCGGACAGAGGTTGTGCATCGAATCACCTCACCTGCTAAGTTGCAGTCGTTTCGGATTGCAGACTTCAAATCGCAGATTGCAGATTCGGACATTGAGCAGCCTGCAATCGTCAATCGTCAATCTTCATTTGTTGAACCTGAACTCCGCACAGCTCAGGAGTACCCAGATGGCTTCTTCGACGAGCACGTCGGGCTTGCCGTCGGCGCTCGACAGATGGTCGACGAAGCGTTCTTTCTCTTCGGCGCGGGGCGGCCTGTTCAAGACCGTCAGGAACATCCGATCGACCTTCTGATCCCACGGATCCTTCGAGTCGAGGATGGTGCGGTAGAGGTTGTTCTTGCCGTCGCGGATCATGGTGCGAAGGTTGCCGCTGTTGTTGAAGAACAGGTGCTCGTTGAGGCTGCCCTGGAAATCGCCGCGGCCGTTCATCGGCTCGCCCAGGTAACGCAGGAAGTAATCGTCGACGCGGCTGCCCTTCTTGTCCTTCGGTTCGTAGCCAGTGGCAGTGTGGATGGCCCGGAACATCTCCTCGGCGGAGAGGGGCCGCACGCGGGCCCGCTCGTACCAGCGCGGCAGAGCGTCGGTGACCGGGCCGCTCGCCGCCAGCTGATAGGTCTCGCTATTGCACAGCTCGCGGATGTACCACTTCAGGTCGAACTTGTGCTCGACCATCTGGCCCGCCAGGATCTCGAGCAGCTTGGCGTGCCGCGTCGGGTTCTTCTCGCTCAGGTCGTCGACGGGATGAACGATGCCACGCCCGAGAAACTGAGCCCAGACGCGATTGGCCACCGCGCGGGCAAAGTACGGGTTGTCGGCGGCCACCACCCAGTCGGCCAGCTTCGCCTTGCGCGAGAACTTGGGGCTGGGCAGGTTCTTCGGGTTCTTGAAATCGGGCTCCTTGAAGTCCTTGGGCAGCTCGGGCTCTTCCAGGACGGCAGCGCCCAGGAACTTCGGCTTCACGGGCTCCCCCTTCTTGCCCGGCGTCTGGTCCTTGGCCTCGCCGGTGAAGAGGACGTCGCCCGTGCTCTTCTCGGCGATCAGGTAACGGCCATCCTTGGCAGCGCCGCCCTTGTCGACCACGACCAGCCGCACGAAGAAGCCGGTCATGCCGTAGAAGTCTTTCTGGGTCCAGCGTTCAAAGGGGTGATCGTGGCAGCGGGCACATTGCAGCTGCGTGCCCAGGAAGATCCGCGTGACGGCGACGGTGGTGTCTTCCGGCTTGCGATTGAACTGGGCGTAGAAGTTTTCCGTGCCCTTCTCGGCCAGCAAGAGCTCGCGGACCAGCTGATCGTACGGAATGTTCTTGGCAAAGCGTTCGGCCAGCCAGTCGCGGACGCCGCCCAGCTTGCGGATCTCTTCGGAGGGATGGCGGCCGAACAGGATCAGGTTCCATTCGTCGGCCTGGTGCTCGGCATAACGCGGATCATCGAGAAGGCGATCGATCAGCTTGGCACGTTTCTGCGGATCCTTGTCGGCCAGGAACTTGACGGTGTCGTCATAGTTGGGGATATCGCCGGTAAGGTCGAGATAGACGCGGCGCAAGAAGGCGGCGTCGTCGGCCCTGCCGACGGGCGTGACCTGGTCGGCCTGCCAGCCCGCTTTCACCTGAGCATCGATGAGCTGGCGGAGGGGCTGCCCGCGGGCGGCGTCGCCCTGGGCAAAAGTGACAATGGCCAGGAGCACGATCGCTTTGCAGGCGATGAGGCGGGCCAGCTTCATTTTTCTCACTCCTTGACAGCCGGTCAGGCGGGAGGTTCGGGGGGAGTCGGCAGGTGTCGGGAGCCGGCATCTCGCGACAGGAGTGATGATACCCCGCCCCGCGCGGCCGTTGCCAGCAGAGAACCGAAAGGCACGGGTATTGTCTATGTGTAATTCACTCACGTCTTCCTCGCCCCCAGTCCCCAGCTTTTCCTCGCCGATCTTCAGGCAAAGCCCTTGTTCCCACACGCTAGCTCCTCGTCCCCACGCCTGGCGCGAACACGGTCTGACCTGGCGCGGCAGAGCGTCCTCACGCAGAACGTGGAAACGAGAAGAATGGCAACGGGAAGGATCGCGGCCTCGCCGCTTCGCGTTACCGGAAGCTGCACCTGGCGCGGGCGGAGTTGATGTCCGGCGCTGTCTGAGCAAACTTCAAAAAGAAATCATAAAAAGAAGCGGGCAACTTCCCCTGGAGTGATAGAATCAAAGAGAGGCCGCAAGCAACGCGCTTGCGGCATGTGGGCAGTACGTGATCAGATGCGTGAGAGGAAGTATCATGTCGCAAACACCCGAGACGACGCATCTGTCGGAGCCTCGCCGCAAGGAGATCTTCCAGGCCCTGGTCGAAGCCCAGGACCATGAAATGGGCGTGGCCCAGTCGCGCAAGCTGATCGCCGAGCAGTTCCAGGTCAACGAAAGCCAGGTGCGCGAGATCGAACGCGAAGGCATCGATCAGCAGTGGCCGCCGCTCTGACACACCAGTCCGATCATCCACCATCCAGATCGGTTGCCCGAGACACAGCGGCGTGTCCAGCTGCGCGGCGCGGCCAGGGAGGATCAACATGCTGGCGCTCGAGTCGACGGCTGAGCCGCTCACCCTCGGTGCTCGCTACCTCGGCGGCCAGCGCTGCCGTTTCCGTGTCTGGGCCCCGAAGGCCAGCAAGGTCGAAGTCCATCTGCACGGGCCGCAGGAGCGTTTCGTCCCCCTGCAAGCACTCGCCCATGGCTACTTCGAAACGACCCTCGAAGGTGTGCCGCCGGGCACGCGGTACACCTATCGTCTGGATGGCGACAAGGATCGGCCCGACCCGGCCTCGCGTTTTCAGCCTGACGGTGTGCATCAGCCCTCCCAGGTCGTCGATCCGCACTTCACCTGGCACGATGCGGGCTGGCACAACCTGCCCCTCGAAGATTACGTGGTCTACGAGCTGCACGTGGGCACCTTCACTCCCGAGGGAACGTTTGATGCCATCATCCCGCGGCTCGACGAGCTAAAGGAGCTGGGCGTCACGGCCATCGAGATCTTGCCCGTGGCGCAGTTTCCGGGGGGCCGCAACTGGGGCTACGACGGCGTCTATCTCTATGCTCCGCAATCCACCTACGGCGGGCCGGACGGTCTGCGCAGGCTGGTCGATGCCTGCCACCAGCGCGGGCTGGCAGCCGTTCTCGACGTGGTCTACAACCACCTCGGCCCGGAAGGGAACTACCTCTGGGATTACGGGCACTACTTCACCGATCGTTACAAGACGCCGTGGGGAGCGGCCCTCAACTACGACGGCCCGCACAGCGACGACGTGCGGCGCTTCTTCCTGGAGAACGCGCTCTACTGGCAGACCGAGTTTCACTTCGACGCCTTGCGGCTCGACGCGGTGCATGCGATCACCGATTTCTCGGCGCGGCCCTTCTTGCAAGAACTGGCCGAAGTCATCGAGCTGCAGAGTCGTACCCTGCGGAAGCCGTTCTATCTGATCGCGGAAAGCGACCTCAACGATACGCGGGTCATCCGCAGCCGAGCCTGCGGCGGTTTTGGCCACGATGCCCAGTGGAGCGATGATTTTCATCATGCGGTCCACAGCTTGCTCACGGGCGAAACCAACGGCTACTACGAAGACTGGGGCGCGATCGAGCACCTCGTCCGCGCCTATCGAGATGGCTTCGCGTATGGCGGTGACTACTCGGTGCATCGCCGCCGCCGACATGGCAACTGCTCGAAGGATCTGCCCGGGCGGCAGTTCGTCATCTGCACCCAGAACCATGACCAGGTCGGCAATCGCATGCTGGGAGAGCGGCTCACGGCGCTCCTTTCTTTCGAGGCGTTGAAGGTGGCCGCCGGGCTGACCATTCTGTCGCCGTACCTGCCCATGCTGTTCATGGGGGAGGAGTATGGCGAACCGGCCCCGTTCCTCTTCTTCACCAGTCACGGCGACAAGGACCTGATCGAGGCGGTACGCAAGGGGCGGACGGCAGAGTTTGCCTCGTTCAAGTGGCAGGGGGAAGTGCCCGACCCGCAGGACGAGGCTACCTTTGCCCGCTCCAGGCTGCACTGGGATTTGCGGAATACGGAGCAACATGGCGTGCTCCGCGCGTTCTATCGCGAGCTCTTGAAGCTGCGCCGCGAAGTTCCCAGCCTGCTCCGACTGAGCAAGGAGCTGCTCGATGTCCGCGGCGTGGGACAGGCAATCGTCGTGCGGCGCTGGACCGAGGGGGACGAGGTCTTTAAGATCTTCAACATGAGCGGGCAACCTCTCGAGTTAACTCCCAGGCTGCCCGCGGGCACGTGGCGCAAGTTGCTGGATTCCGCCGCGCCGCGCTGGCGCGGGCCAGGCAGCAGTCTCCCGGATACACTGACCACTGCCGCTGACACACGGGTGTCACTCGCCCCGCATGCATTCGTGCTCTATCAGCGATCGACCACATGAGCGAGCGATTCATCTGCATTCATGGCCACTTCTATCAACCGCCACGGGAGAATCCGTGGCTGGAAGCGGTCGAGTTGCAGGACTCCGCTTATCCCTATCACGACTGGAACGAACGGATCACGGCCGAGTGTTACGGGCCGAACGCGGTGGCCCGCATGCTCGACGAGCAGGGCCGCATCACCCGCATCGTCAACAACTACTCGAAGATCTCGTTCAACTTCGGCCCCACGCTGCTGTCGTGGCTGGAGCAGAAGTCGCCCGACGTTTATCGCCTGGTGCTGGAAGCCGACAAGCAGAGCCAGGAGATGTTCTCGGGGCACGGCTCGGCCATGGCCCAGGTCTACAATCACATGCTGATGCCCCTGGCCACGCCGCGCGACAAGATCACGCAGGTGTACTGGGGGCTGCGCGATTTCGAACGCCGCTTCGAACGCAAACCCGAAGGCATGTGGCTGGCCGAGACCGCCGTCGACCTCGAGAGCCTGGAAGCGCTGGCCGAGTACGGCATCCGCTTCACGATCCTCTCGCCTTTCCAGGCGTCGCGCGCCCGCCCGCTGGGCGACCAGCACTGGCACGAGGCGAGCGGCGGCCGCATCGACCCCACCATGCCCTATCTCGTGCAGCTGCCGGGCGGCAAATCGATCACGGTCTTCTTCTATGACGGCCCGATTGCCCGCGCCGTCGCCTTCGAGCGAATCCTCGTCAAGGGCGAGAACCTGGCCCAGCGGTTGCTCGGCGCCTTCTCGGATCAGCGGCAGCATCCGCAGCT
>JBFWSD010000285.1:0-7363 GCA_050248575.1 Gemmataceae bacterium | reverse complement strand
CTCGGTGGTCCCACGCAAGAAAACGAGAGGTCAGATCAGGATCGGCTTGCCCAGCTTGCGGCGGACCATGGCCACTTGCCCGGCGTGCATCATTTCATGATTGGCGGTGAGCTGCAGCAACGCGCCGATGGTGGGGGCGATCTTCAGCGTGGCGGCGTGTGGGTTCGGCTTGTCGTAATCCGTTTCCGGAGTTGCCGCCAGCGCGGCCAGGCTGGCTTGCCGGACCTTGCCATAGAGGTCGAGATAGGCTTGCTTGCCCAGGAAGCCGGTGTCGCTGCTCGCGTTCTTCGAAGAGTGCTGCTCCTCGAAGCCGGCGGGCAGCTCGGCCTTCGAGCCCAGGCTGCGGAGCATGCTGGCCTCGGAGCTGATCAGATGCCCGAGCTGCCAGGCGGCATGATTGGCGTTCGGCAAGGGCCGCACCAGCAGATCGGCGTCGGCCAGATCGCTCAGGTAGGTGGTCATCACCATGTGATTGAAGTCGAACAGATTCTTGAGAAGGTCCTTGCTCGTCATGTGCGGTCTCCCTCTGGAAGTGAGTGTTTGACAGGGTGATTCTCGGAGCGGCGCGCGTCGGCGTCAAGGAAGACTCCTTTGATCCACCTGCCCGGTTCGCTATCCTCTACTTCATGAGCATCTCTCCGAACTCGCTGGCGGAAACGCTGGGCGCACTGCTCGAGCGGCGCGACCTGAGCGCAGAGCAGATGCAGCTGGCGGTGAGCGCCTTCATGGCGGGCAGCTGCAGCGAGGCGGAGATGGCCGGCTTCCTGATCGCCTTGCGGATGAAGGGGGAGACGGCCCTGGAAGTGGCCAGCGCCGCTCGCGTGATGCGTGCCCACATGGTGAAGGTGGACAGCGGCCGCGACGATGCCATCGACACCTGCGGCACCGGCGGCGATGCGAGCGGCACCTTCAACATCAGCACCGCCTCGTCTTTCGTGGTGGCGTCCTGCGGCGTGCCGGTGGTGAAGGGGGGCAACCGCAGCGTTTCCAGCCGCTGCGGCTCGGCTGACGTGCTCGAACAGCTGGGCGTCGACATCCAGCTCGATGCGGCGCGCGCGCGCCAGTGCCTCGACGTGGCGGGCTGGACGTTTCTATTCGCGCCGCTCTTTCATCCAGCGACCAAGCACGTGGCAGGCGTGCGGCGGCAACTGAAGGTGCGGACGCTGTTCAACTGCCTGGGGCCACTGGTCAATCCGGCGCAGCCCGCTTTCCACCTGATGGGAGTCGGCAAGCTCGAACTGCTCGACTTGATGGCAGGCGCCCTGGCGCAGCTCGGTTGCCGGCATGCCTTCGTTCTGTGCAGTCAGGATGGATTGGACGAGGTGAGCCTGGCAGCCAGCACCGAAGTGCGTGAAGTGCGCAGCGGGACGGTGACGCCGCAGCGCTGGCAGCCCGAGGATTTCGGCCTGGTCCGCTGCGAGCTGGCCGAGGTGCGTGTGCAGAGTGCCGAGGAATCGGCGGCCCTGATCGAGAGTATCCTCGCGGGGGAAGAAGGGGCGGCCGGGCGGCTCGTGCGCGCGAACGCGGCGGCGGCCCTCCTGGCCGCGGAGCGGGTCGCATCGCTGGCCGAGGGAGTGTCCTGTGCGCGGGAGGCCATTTCGTCGGGCCGGGCTGGTGCCGTTCTCCAGCGATTGCGGCAGTTTGCGGCAGATTCAAAGGCAAATCGATAAATCGAGCCCGCGGGCAAAGCAAATCGTTATCATAACGGTAGAGGTCAGCGAAGATTGGCAACGCGTGCCCGCGCCGGCGGCGCATTGCCCTTGCAACGTGAGGATCGCGCTTCATGCCAAGGAAAGTCATCCTGGTTGCCGACCCGGGGATCGATACTGCCTTTGCCATCGCGGTCGCCCTGTTCGATCCCGAGCTGGACGTGGTGGGGCTGGCGGCGACGCCCGGCAACGTCGACGCCGACCAGGCCACGCGCAACGTGCAGATCCTGGTCGAGCAGCTCGACCCGCCGCGCTTCCCTCGACTGGGCGCGGCTCCCAACGTCGAATATGAAGTAGACGGGACCAATTTGCACGGCTCGGGCGGGCTGGGCAACGGCAAGTTCCCGTGTGCCCGCCTGCATCACCAGCATGCCAGCGACAAGCTGATTGCCGACCTGGTGCGGCAATATCCGAAGGAGATCACGATCATTGTGATGGGGCCGTGCACCGTGCTGGCGACGGCCCTCGATCGCGATCCCGAACTGCCCACGCTGGTGCAACAGTTCATCGTGGTGGGGGGCGCCTGGCACGAACCGGGCAACGCCACGGCGGCCGCGGAATTTCATTTCTTCTGCGATCCGCTGTCGGCGCGGCAAGTGCTTCACTCGGGCACGCCCACCGTGCTGGTGCCGCTCGACGTCACGCGCAAGCTGCTGTTCTCGCCGTCGGACTTACTGGAGCTGCCCGCGCCGGAATCGCGCGTGTGCAAGTTCCTCAGCCAGATCGTGGCGCATGGCATCCGGGCCTCGTCGAACATTTATGGCATCGAGGGCTTCCACCTGATGGACGTGCTCGGCCTGATGCCGCTGGTGGCTCACGATGCCCTGGCGTATCGGCCGATGCAGGTGGACGTCGAGGTCAAGGGGGAGATCACGCGCGGCATGTCGGTGTTCGATACGCGGCCCGACCGCAAGAAAGAGCCCAACATCGAGCTGGTCATCGATTTCGAGACGCCGCCCGTGCGCGAGTACATTCACCGCGTGCTGGCCGAGACGTGAGCCCCAGGAAGCCGGGCTTGTTCTTCTTCATCCCATCACCACCGGAGTAAACTTCATGATCGCTCCTCTGCTGACGCTGGCCGCCCTTCTGGTTCCCGTTGATGCTGCCGACGATGCCAAGAAAACCCAGGAACAGCTGCAGGGCACCTGGCGCATCAAGGAAATGGTGCTGTCGGGCCGCACCACGCCGGCCGAAAAACTCGAGAAGGCGGTCATGGTCTTCAAGGACGACACCATGACCTTGACCGACGGCGACAGGAAACGCGCCTTTCGGTTCAAGCTCGACCCGAGCAAGAAACCGGCCGAGATCGAAGTGACGGCCATCGGGGGCACCTTCAACGATCAGAAGGCCACGGGCATTTATGAGTTGAAGGACGGGTCGCTCAAGCTGTGCCTGCCCAACAAGCCCGGGCTGGGCGCCATCAAGGAATTCAGCGCGCCGGAGGGCTCCCAGCAAGCCTACTTCGTGCTGGAGAAGATGAAGTGAGCTGAGGGTGAGCCCGCCTTGAGCGAACCACAGCGAAGTCTGTTTGGCGACGAGGTCGAGCTGGCCGAGGATCGGCCCGGGCCGGTGGCATCCGGGCTGTTCGCGGAAATCGTCTTCAATCGCCCGCTCGATCACGCCTACACCTACGCAGTGCCCGCTTCATTGGCGGGCAGCCTTGTCATTGGCAAGCGCGTGCTCGCTCCCTTCGGCAAGGGGGACCGGGCCATTCCCGGCTTCTGCGTCGGCCTTACCGACACCGGTCCCGAGCGCAAGACCAAGGAGCTCAGGCAAGTCCTCGACGACGAAGCGTTGCTCACGCCCGATCTCCTCCGCCTCACGCGCTGGATGGCCGACTACTACCTGTGCGGCTGGGGCCAGGTGCTCGAGGCCGTGGTGCCGACGGCGGTGAAGGAACAATCGGGCAGCCGCTCGATCGTCTTGCTCGAACCGGGTGATGCGCCCGCCGCGGATGCGAAGCTGTCGACGAAACAGCAGACCGTGCTCGCCAGGCTGCGCGAGGCGGGCCGCCCGCTCACTTCCAAGCAACTCGCGAAACTGGCGGGCTGCGGTTCGGCCCCCATCGACAAGCTCGTGCAGAAAGGGCTGATTCGCCGCCTGCGCGAACGGGTCGAATCGGAGCTGGAAGAGATCCAGGCGCTCGATGAGCCCGCCGACACGCGCGTCGAACTCAACCCCGATCAGCTGCGCGTCTGGGCCGACATCGAGCAAGCCTTGCGGCGCCCGAAAGAAGAGGGCCGTGAAGGGCAGGGGGGCTTCCAGCCCTTCCTGCTGCACGGCGTCACGGGCAGCGGCAAGACCGAGATCTATCTGCGCGCCATCCAGGAGATCATCGACCAGGGGAAGGAAGCGCTGGTGCTGGTGCCCGAGATCAGCCTGACGCCGCAGACGATTGCCCGCTTTCGGGGCCGCTTTGGCGACGTGGCCGTCTTGCACAGCAACCTGAAGCAAGCTGAACGCGGGCAGCACTGGCGACGTGTCGCCAGCGGACAGGTCCACGTGGTCGTGGGAGCCCGCAGCGCCGTGTTCGCGCCGACGCGGCGACTTGGTCTCATCGTCATCGACGAAGAGCACGAAGGGAGCTTCAAGCAAGATTCCACGCCGCGCTATCACGCCCGCGACGTGGCCGTAATGCGTGCCCGCCTGGAAGGGATCCCCATCCTCTTGGGTTCGGCGACTCCTTCGCTGGAGAGCTGGCACAATGCCCAGCGCGGCGCGTACAAGCTGCTGACGCTGCCCAGTCGCGTGCTGGATCGGCCCTTGCCGCGCGTGGCGCTGGTGGATCTGCGGCACGAGCCGCCCGCGAAGGGCAAGTTCCAGGCACTGAGTCATGGCCTGGAACGTGCGATGCGCGAGGCCTTGACGGCGGGCGGGCAGGTCATGCTGCTGCTCAACCGCCGCGGTTTCTCGACGCACATTCACTGCCCGTCGTGCGGGCACGTGGAGATGTGCAAGTTCTGCGATCTGGCCCTCACGTATCATCGCGAGCGTGAGATCATGCTGTGCCACTACTGCGGCTACGAGCAGCCCCCGAGCATGGCGTGCCCGGAGTGCAGCCAGACGCAGATTCGCTACCAAGGGCTGGGCACGGAAAAGCTGCAGGCGGAGATCGAGTCGAAGTTTCCCGAGCACACCACGCGGCGGATGGACAGCGACACGACGAAGCGGCCGGGCAGCCACGAGCGCATTCTTTCTGCGTTTCGCCGCGGGCTCATTCACATCCTGCTGGGAACGCAGATGATCGCCAAGGGGCTCGACTTCCCGAACGTGACCCTGGTGGGGGTGGTCAATGCCGACGTCGGGCTGAACCTGCCCGACTTTCGATCCGCGGAACGCACGTTCCAGTTGCTGTCGCAGGTGGCGGGCCGCGCCGGCCGCGGCGCGCAAGGGGGCAAGGTCGTGGTGCAGACGTGGAACCCGGAGCAGCCCTGCATCGCGCTGGCGGCCCGGCACGATTACCTGAGCTTTGTCGCGGCCGAGTTACGTGCCCGCCGCGAGCACAGTTATCCGCCGTTTCAGCGCATGGCCCGGCTGATCGTGCGGGCCCGCGCGCAAGAGAAGGCGGAGAGTTTTGCCGAACTGCTGTCGGCATCGTTCCAGCACGCCTTGCCGCATCTGCAAACGAAGTCGGCGCAGGCTGCGGAAGTCCGCCTGCTCGGCCCGGCCGAGGCGCCAGTGTTTCGCCTGAAGAACTACTACCGCTACCACTTCCAGCTTCAATCCCCCAGCCCGGGCACGCTGCATCAGCTCTTGCGGATGGTGCTGCCCACGCTGCGCGTGCCCTCCGGCGTGGAATACACGCTGGACGTGGATCCGCTGAACATGCTGTAACAGCAAGAGCTTGCCCTGCGCGCTTCTCGAGATGCAACTGCCGGTGGGATTGCAGATGTTGATTGGACGTGATGTCTTGGCGAAAGGGCTGATGATCTACGAGGGTACAAGCGATCAACTCATCTTCGGGTTCTGAGCGTTCCGCGAACCCCGCCCTACTTGCCCGGCTTGCGGTCGCGCCAGAGCAGGTCGGGGTTGAAGTCTTCGTTGTCGAGCTTCACGGGCCATTGCAGGCGGTCGTAGCAGTAGTATTCGACCTGGTGGCCCGTGTTGTCGCTGGTGATGGTCAGCACGGGCAGATGGCTGTCGGTGTCGAAGAGCCACAGGCGGGTGCCCCCCTTGGGCAAGAGCGCCTCTTCGCCGGGCTGGATCACTTGCTCGACGGCATCGCCCGGTTCATCGAACTCGGGCCGCTTGAGCAGCCCCAGATACTTCATCGTCGAGGCGGTCTTGGGGTTGGTTTCCACGCGGCGGACGGCACGGCCAAATGCCTCGACGAGATAGCCGAAGCCCGCGTCGTTGATGCTATGGCGGCTGGCGGAACGAACGAAGATGCTGTCGGGCGACAGCGACATGCGCTTGCCCGCGGGCATCAGGGGCATGTCGCCCGCGGCCAGCAGGGTGTGCAGCTTGTTGTCGAACTGGTCCTTGACGTAGACGACCTCGCGGCCGCGCCCTTCGATGCCCAGCCACTTGAAGTAGACGCTGAAGGGGCTCTTGCGGAACTTGAAGGTCATCATTTCTTCGGGGCGGTCCTGCCCGTTGACCTGCTCGCGGCGGCGCAGCCTGACGATGTAGGAATCCATCTTGTTGACGCGGGCCGACGCCAGCTGGTGCAGTTGCCGCAGCTTGATGGTCTCGGGCGGATGCATGGGCGCATCTTCGTCCTTGATCACGCTTGGAATGGGGGGCGGGGCCGACGGATCGCTCGGCTGAGTATGCTGGACCAGCCGCGGCACCTGGATCGGCGCCGGCGGCCCGCTCGGCCCGGATGGCACCAGGGCCTGCGGCGGCAGCTTGATCACGGGTTTCTCTACTTTTTCCTCGACCACTTCGCGCTCCACCGGATCCGGAGGCGGCGGAACGGGCTGACGACTCAACGCGTTCTGGACCATCGTATCGTCAACGAGCGGCGCTTTCGTGGCGGCAAAGACGGTGTCGCCGCTGTCTTCATGCGAGGTGAGCACCGGGGGCGGATTGCGCCGGGCAAAGGTAGGCTGCACCGCAAATGTGCGGCTCACCACCGGCTGCGAAACGGGCCGGCGCGACAGTGTCGGATGTCTGTCGACCATGCCGTCCAGACAGCCCGTGCCCAGCGAGAGCAGCCCTGCTCCCAGCAACGTCCTGACGACCTTGCTCAGCGTCATACCGAA
Source organism: Gemmataceae bacterium (assembly GCA_050248575.1). Taxonomy (GTDB): domain Bacteria; phylum Planctomycetota; class Planctomycetia; order Gemmatales; family Gemmataceae; genus JBFWSD01. Next base: position 447 of record JBFWSD010000285.1, on the reverse strand, counting down.
TCCCTTCCGTACCGGTTCCCCGTGCCGGCTCCCCCGGGTCGGAGCAGGGGCCAGCGCCGCGGACCTTATCGAGATGGCCTGAGATTTAACAGACGAGATTCCGAGCGCAGCTGACGCCGTGGCTTGCCTGCCTTGCCATGCCGGCCGAGTGGAAGGCCGTGTCGGCGCGAAGTTGTGCATTCTGGTTCGGCGGGGTCAGCGCGGCACGAGGCGGCCACGCACAAGCAGATCTCCCGCCAGGCTTTCGAAGCCGACGTCTTCGAGCTGAAATGCCTGGGCGATGCGGTCGATGCCCAGCCCGCCGACCGGGGCAGGCGCGTTCATGCCCCCGATCAGCTTGGGGGCCACAAAGATATGCACCTCGTCGATGGCTGCCTCGTCAAGGAAGCAGCCCAGCAGGCTGCTGCCCCCTTCGACCAGGATGTTGGTGCAGCGGCGACGGCCCAG
>JBFWSD010000284.1:0-7366 GCA_050248575.1 Gemmataceae bacterium | reverse complement strand
GCAGGCCATTCGCCCTGCCTCGCCGCGCAGCTATGATGACTCTGTCGCCCTACCGGGCCGGCGCGGCTGAGCCTCGCGGCAGAGCAGGAGAGAAGCGCGTGTCCTTGCCTGACGACCAGCGCATCCTGGAAGGCATTGTCACCACCGTCTCGGCGGCGGGCGCGGTCAATGTCGCGCCGATGGGGCCGATCGTGAACGATGACTTCTCGACCTTGATCTTCCGCCCCTTCCAGTCGGCACAGACCTATCGGAACCTGCGTGGGCACGGGCAGGGAGTTTTTCATGTGGTCGATGACGTGGAACAGCTGGCCCGGGCCGCGGTCGGGGAGGAGGTCACGCCACCCTTGCGAGCGGCGGCGCAGGTGCGCGGCTTCGTGCTCGAAGATTGCTGCCGCTACTTCGAGTTCGAGGTGACTTCGCTCGACGATCGCGAGGAACGCACGCGCATCGAGGCGCGCGTCGTCCACGCGGGGCGGGTCCGCGAGTTCTTCGGCTTCAACCGCGCCAAGCACGCCGTGGTGGAGGCCGCCATCCTGGCGACGCGACTCCACTTGATCCCGGCCGCCGAGATCGACGTCGACTTCGCGCGGCTGGCCGTCATCGTCGACAAGACGGGGGCGCTGCCCGAGCGGCGTGCCTTCGGGTTCCTGGCCGACTTCGTCAAAAGGAAGCGCGAGGAGACATGATCCGCATCGAGGCCAAGAGCCGGCTGCACTTCGGTTTCCTGAACGCGGCTGCCCCGCCGGGCCAGCGCCGCTTTGGCGGCGTGGGGCTGATGGTGAACGACCCTGCCCTCAGCCTGGTGGTGGAACCGGCCAAGGACTGGTCTGCCGCCGGGCCGCTCGCCGAGCGGGCCGTCGAGTTTGCCCGTCAGTTTGCCGCCAGCGTGCCCGCCGACCTGGTGAAGCCGCAGCGGATCGTGATTGAAAAGGCGCCGCCCGTTCATGCCGGGCTGGGCTCGGGCACGCAACTCGCTCTTGCCGTGGCGCGGGCGCTCAACCGTGCGTGGGAGCTGCCAGCTCTGCCCGCGGTGGAACTGGCCCGCCGCGTAGGCCGGGGCCGCCGTTCCGCACTCGGCATTCACGGCTTCGAGCAGGGGGGCTTCCTCGTGGAGGCGGGCAAGCTCGAGCCCGCCGAGATCAGCCCGCTGGTGGCCCGCCTCCCTTTTCCTGAAGACTGGCGTGTGCTCGTGGTGATACCCGCGAACCCGGATGCGATGCACGGCCATCGCGAGGCCGATGCGCTGGCCCGGTTGCCCCATGACGATCGAACGACGGAGAGATTGTGCCGGCTGGTCCTGGTGGGGATGCTGCCCGCGCTTGCGGCGCGAGACCTGGCCGCCTTCAGCGAGGCCCTCTTCGACTTCAATCGTCTCGTTGGCGAGCAGTTTAGCCCGGTGCAGGGGGGCCCGTTCGCGCCGTCCAGTGCCCCCATCGTGCGCTGCTTGCGCAGCGCGGGCATCCGCGGCGTGGCCCAGAGCTCGTGGGGGCCGACCGTGGCGGCCGTGGGCGAACAGGAACGCCTGGACGCGCTGCTGCCCCGGCTGCGCGAGGAACTCGAGCTCGTTGACACACCGATCATCACCACGGCGTCCAACTGAACCTGAGGGCGCATGAAAACACCCGGGAGAACTTCCCGGGTGTTGTTCTGAACTCTGGTTTCTGAATCAATAGAGCGGCGACCACTGGTTGGGCAGCGTCCGCACCACGACCACCGTCGAGTTGTCGGTGGCGCCGCGGATGTTGGCGAAGTTGACCAGGCGGCGGGCCGCGATCTCGGCCGAATTGGCCTCGTTCAGCATCATCTGCTGCAGCTCGTCGTCCTTCACGTGGTTGATGAGGCCGTCGGTGCAGACCAGCACCCAGTCGCCCGGCTTGATGCGGGTGGTGTAGATGGCCGGGTCGACGGTGGCGCGGCCGCCCACGGCCTGTTGTAGTTCGGAGCGGCGCGGATGGTTCTCGGCCTCTTCCGGCGTGAGCTGGCCCAGCTCGATGAGGCGATTGACCAGCGTCTGGTCGCGGGTGACCTGAACGATCTGCCCTTGCTGGAGCTGGTAGGTGCGGCTATCGCCGATGTGGCCGACGACCATGTGCTCGCCGTGAATGTAGACGACCTCGGCGGTGCAGCCCATGCCGCGCTTGCCGATGCCCTTCTGCGGCGCCTCGAAGACGAGGCGGTTGGTTTCCTTCATGGCGTCGTGAATGAGCTTCTTGCACGCTTCGAGGTCGAACGGTTCGGCGTTCTCGGGCGTGTCGCCGGCGAGGGCGGCAAACATCTTGTGCTGGAGCAGGATGTGCCGCAGGTTGCGGATGGCCAGGGCCGAGGCCACTTCGCCGGCGTCGTAGCCGCCCATGCCGTCGCACAGGATGATCAGCACCGAATCGTGCAGGTCGTCCTGGCTGGATTCGACGGCGTGCATGAGGGCAAAAGCGTCCTCGTTGCCCGTGCGGACGATGCCCGTGGTGGTCCAGGAGGAGATTTCCATGCGCACCGCGTCGAGGGTGCGCTTGCAGGTTTCCAGCGTGCGGATGACTTCGCTCATGCCGGTGGCGTCGGTGCGGGCGGCCTCGTCCGACGGGAAGCGGAAATCGAGCGAACGGACGAAGGTCTTGGCGACCAGCCGCCCGAAGGCCGGATGGGCATCGGGGAAGCGGGGCAAGAACGGTTTGGGCGTGCCCGCCTGCTTGTCGAAGTCGGATTCTTGCAGTTCGCGGCCCATGTAGAGGGCGTAGAGCATGGCGCCGAAGCTGTAGAGGGCGGCCTTGGCATCGGCCTTTTCCGGGCTGAGGATGATTTCGGGGGCCGTGTACATCGAGCCGCGAATGGGCGGATTCGGCGGCAACGGCAGCGGCAGCAGTTCCGACAGGTCGACGATGCGTGACGTGCCTTCCGTGTCGATCACGAACAGGTCGGGCCGCAACGACTCGAGCAGCCCGCCGACCTTGTGCAGTTCGCGGAGCCCTTCGGCGATCTGGATCAGGTAGCCGAAGTTCTTGCCATTGGAGCTTTCGAGGTCGTCCCAGACGTTCCAGAGCACCTCGCCCTTCGGGGCCTCGAGGATGAGGTAGTCCCAGCCATCGTCGGAGAAGCGGTCGACCACGGTGGGGAAGAGTGAATGATTCACCTTGTTGAGGATCTGATATTCCCACTCGATGCCCGGGAAGAGGGACGAGGGGACCGAGGCGGCCTCGGCTTCGGGAATGGGCTCGGCATCGACGGCCTGCGCCTCGACCTCGGGTGAAACCTGTTCTTCGGGGATCGGTTCGGCGCTGCCGGCCGACGCGGCCTGCACGACGACGACGGGGCTGCCAGTGCTGGTATCGGTCCCCTGGTAGCGGGCGACCTCGCCGCGTTCGCTGAGCAGTCGGCCAATCTGGTAGCGATCCTTCACCGTGCCCGTCGGGCGGCTGCTGGCAACCGGGGCAGCCCCGTTGGCGGCTTCGGCCTCACCGCCGAAGACCCAGCCACAGTTGCTGCAATAGTTCTGCCCGGCCGGGTTCTCCGACTGGCAATGCGGGCAGGCCGCGGTCGCCGGAGCGCTGCTGGCCTGGTCGGGTGCCGTCACGTTGCTTCCAGAATTCTGTGCCATCGATCCGTTTCCCTTGGTCTAGAGAGGTGATGCTGGAGTGGAGACGCGCGGCAGGCAAGAGGCCCCCCGGTCCTCCCTCATCGTAGACGATTGCCACAATGAATGCAGTGCCGGCTGCCCATGCGACTCGACTTGCCGCACTGCGTACAGGGACTGGCCACGTCCGTCAGCCCTTCGCCGCACTTCGAGCAGTACGGCTCGCGCACCTTGTTGACCGTCTTGCACTTGCCGCAACTCACCTGCGTGGTTACTTGCTTGCGCTCGAGGTCTTGTTTGATCTCCCGCGCCGAGAAGTACCGGTCGTTGATATCCTCGGAGAGGTTGATCTTGATCAGCTCGAAGAACCAGTGGTGCTCCCTGGGCAGCGAGTTGCTCTTGAGCTGCTGGTCGATTTCTTGCTGGGTGAACGAGCCTTCGGGCGCCTTGCCGGTGGCCAGGTGATAGAGCGTGCCCGCCAGCGCGAACAGGTCGGAGCGCGCTTCCGGCTTGCCGATGATCTGTTCGGGAGGCGCGTAGCCTTCGGTGTAGACGCGCGTCTTGGCGGCCAGCCGGGACTTCTGCGAGCGGCCCATGTCGCGGGCCGTACCGAAGTCGATCATCTTGATCGTCCGGTTGTCTTCCAGGAGCATGATGTTGTCGGGCTTGAGGTCGCGGTGGATCAAAGGAGGCGTTTGCGTGTGCATGTGCGTGAGCACGTCGCAGACGCTCTTGCCCCATTCCACCACCTGCGGGATCGGGAAGGGCTTGTTGTTGGAGCCTTCCATGATCTTGAGCAGGTCCTTGCCCTTGATGAACTCGAGGATGAGGTGGGCCAGTTGCCCTTCCTGGATGAGCTCGAACACGCGCGGCACGATCGGCACTTTTTCCAGCGAGCGAAGGATTTCGGCCTCGCGGCGGAAGAAGTTGAGGCGGATATTGAATTCCTGCGGGTCTTCGCAGAGCATGTCCTTGACCGCGACCGGCTTGTTGCCCCCCTTGGTGTCGGTGGCCAGATAGACCGCACCGAAGCCGCCGACCGCAAGCTGCTTTTCGATCTTGTAGCGATTGTTGATGAGGGTGCCCGGAGGCGTGGGCAGCGGGTTGCTGCAACGCACGCAGTTGCGCTCGCCCAGCGGGTTGGCCGCGCCGCAAGCAGGATTGGTGCAGACGACGACCTGCTCGTCTTGCGCCGGGCTGGTGTCGCCGGCAATGAGGTAGCCGCAATCCATGCAGGCCACGGCGCCCGGAAGTAGCTGCGCCTTGCAAGCCGGGCAGGTGCTGGGTGTACCACCAGCGGCGGCTGGTGCGCCCCCCATGACGAGTTCGACGGTGTTGTCGCCGCCGCCGCCCCCGGCGGCTACCGCGGCGGGTTGCCGCGCCGGTGCCCCGGCGGGACCGCTGACGACGAAATCTTTCTTGCACTTGGGGCAGCGAACGCGCTTGCCCACGGCATTATCGGGGACCTGCGCCTGGGTACTGCAGTGTGTGCACTTGGTAAGCAAAGGCATGCGTATCTCGTTGTGTCTGCGTCGCCAGGAAGCGACAGGACGCACCGCTTCCGACTACTAGCTCCAGCCGCACAGGCGGCCGGGTTTCCCCCGTTGCTCAATGCTTGCGGCGCTCGCCGAAGCGGAGGGCGCTCTTGCCCATCTGGATGAGGTCGCCATTCTTGAGGGGCGTGGGCCCGGTGATTCGCTCGCCGTTCAGGAAGGTGCCGCCCGGCGTGCCGTTATCGACCAGGAGATAGCGGCCCGCCTGGAGCACGATCTTGGCGTGCAGCTTCTCCACCCCCATGTCACCGAACAAGGCGATGTCCACGCCTTCCGCGCGGCCCACCGTGGTTTCTGGCTTGGAAAGCATCATCTCGCGGCCGGCCTTGAAGCCCTGTTCCACCTTGATCCAGGCTTCCTTCAGGACCACGTGCGCGGTGCCGATCAGCAGGCCGATGCACATGCCCAGGATGACCAGGCCAATGGCCCGCGGGCTGTGCAAGCTGCCCGTATCGAACTTGCCCAGCAAGTTGGTGTCGCTGAGCAGGCCGAAGCCCTTGTTCAGGAAGATGAGCCCGACCGCCCCGAGCACGCCGCCGACGGCGCCGCCGATGATGCCGTTCTGGATCTTGCGGCGGGCCATGCCGAACGCTTGCCGGGAGGTGGAAGCACGCATCAGGTCGTAGATGCCGATGGAAGCCCCCACGGCCACGCCGACGATGACCCAGCCCACCACCTTCATGATGGTGCTCATCTGGGTGGCGTCGCCCGCGTCGGTGGTGAACATGTTCTCGAGGATCTGCCCCACGCACGCACCCGCCGCGCCGCCGACCAGCCCCACGCCCAGGCAAACGCCGGCGCGCATGAGGCGGGCGAAACCAACCGAATTCAACAACGCGTCGAGCATGCCGATGGTGGAGGCGACCAGCAAGCCGACCAGGGCACCGATGACCGACGCCCGGATCACCGCGTCCGTCTTGCTCTCGTAGGGAGGAAACACGCCCATGACCTCGGCCAGTGCCCAGGCCAGGAACGCGGCCCAGCCGCCGCAAATCGCGCAGTAGTAGATGAAGTTCCGAAACGTCATGTCATTTCCCCGAGAAGAGCCCGCCGAAGTTATTGCGCACCTGCACGTCCACGGCCTGCTCTTCACCTTCCGAACGCGCCTTCAATCCATACACCGCGGGCTCGGCGGATTTGTCGATGTCGACCTTCCAGGAGGTCTGGCTCAAGCGGCCACTCCCCTTGGTGGCGATGCGCTCGGTCCCGAATCCCTCGGCGAACTTCATGCCGGCCGGCAGCGCCAGGCGGACACGTTGGTTCGGGACGGCATCTTTCAACCAGGCGGTCACGGTGATCTGCTTGCCCGGTTGCGCCTGGCCGCCCCAGGTGAGGGCCAGCTTGGAGTTGGTCTTGCCGAGGCTGCTGATCTTGCCAAGGCCGTAGGTGATCGCCATGGCCCGCTTTTCCTTGGGCACCATCGGTCGGTAATCCCAGTAGGCCGTGATGCACGAGTCGTTCTCCATGCCCTTCGACTTGTCGTTCATGTCCCAGAACTTGCCGTCTCTCACGAAGTCCCAGCGGATTTCTGGATTGCCGGGGAAGCGGCTGATGACCAGTCGGGTGACGGGCTCGAGTTCCGGGTCGCCCGGCTTGAGGCGGACCCCGGCGGGCAGCTTCAACGCGCAGTTGGCGATGGTGCCCGGGTTGCCCAGGTCGGGATTCTCCAGGGCCTGGATATAGTCGGGGATGTCCTTGGTGGTGATGATGTCGATCTTGGTGTCCATCAGCCCGTCCATGCCCGGGATGACGAAGGGGACGCCGTCGTTGGCGCCGATGAAGGTGTCGAGCATGATGCGCAGCCCGGCCGTATGGGCGCGCGAATCGCGATTCTCCATCAGATAGTGGATCAAGACCGTGTCGAGCTTCTTGGTGGCGTCGTTGGGGACGACCATCACGGTCTGCGTCACATAGACGTTCTGCGGGAATTTCCAGGTCGACACCCACTTGCGGCCCGGGATCTCTTCGCGTTGCTTGATCTGCCCCTGGCGATCGGTGTCCCAGCCGCCCGGGTTCTGGCCGAAGAGATTCTCGTAGCCATCGATCTTGACGCAGGTGTTGTTGTAAGAGCCATCGGGCGCATAGGTGAGGCGTTTCTTCTCATCCTGGTTGCGCGGATCGGCAGCCTTGGTCATGTTGATGCCGAAGCGTTGATTCTCTTCCTTGAACTGGATGGCGACGAGGGGGTCGCCGTCGTAGTCAATCTCGTCGAAGTTTTGATCATCGCCGCCGAGGCTATCGAGGTTGC
>JBFWSD010000283.1:0-7376 GCA_050248575.1 Gemmataceae bacterium | reverse complement strand
GGCGTGCTGCGTTCCTATTCCACGGTCCGCCGTTACATGCAGGCGCGCGGCCTGGTGCGCAAGCCCCGGCCCAAGGGACGTGCCGGCGAAGTCCACGCCGAGCGTCACCAGAAGCGCGAAGTGCGCAGCTTCGAGGCCGAATACGTCGGCTCGCTGTGGCATCTCGATTTCCACCACGGCTCTCTCAAGGTGCTCACGCAGCGCGGCCAGTGGCAACGCCCGCTCGCCCTCGGCATCCTCGATGACCACTCGCGGCTGTGCTGCCACGTGCAGTGGTATCTCACGGAGACGGCCGCGGACCTCGTGCATGGTCTGTCGCAGGCGATCCAGAAGCGCGGCCTGCCACGGGCGCTGATGACCGACAACGGCTCGGCAATGATCGCCGACGAAGTCACGCAGGGGCTGTTGCGCCTGGGCATCATGCACGAGCGGACCTTGCCGTACAGCCCCTATCAAAACGGCAAGCAAGAGGCCTTCTGGGGAAGCGTCGAGGGGCGGCTGATGGCGATGCTCGACGGCCAAGAGTTGACGCTGGCGTTCCTCAACGAGGCGACGCAGGCCTGGGTGGAGATCGAGTACAACCGCGCCGTGCATCGCGAGCTGTCCTGCGCCCCTGTCGAACGTTTCGCCCGGTCCCCCGATGTGCTCCGCCCGAGCCCTTCGAGTGACGCGCTGCGTGAGGCCTTTCGCCTGGAGACGAAGCGACGTCAGCGCCAGAGTGACGGCACGATCTCCGTGGAGGGCGTGCGCTTCGAGGTCCCGGCACGCTTCCGCCACTTCCGCGAAGTCGTGGTCCACTACGCGCGCTGGGACCTGGGCCGGGTCGATCTGGTCGACCCGAGGCACGGCACGCTGCTGGCGCCCCTGTATCCTCTCGACCGCGCCGCCAATGCCGATGGCCGTCGCGGCGTTGTCCAACCGACCGGCGACGACGCTGCCGTCGTCGACCGCCCGCCGACTGGCGAACTGCCGCCGCTGTTGCGGAAGATCCTCGCCGACTACTCGGCCACCGGACTGCCGCCGGCCTACCTGACCCAGAGAGAGCATCCCAAGAAGGAAGGAGAAGCCTCGTGAACGCCAAGAAGCTGTTGTCGCTATGGGGATTGAAGTGGAACCCGTTCTCGCCGGAACTGCCCGGCGAGGCCCTGCTCGCGACCGCCAAGATCGAGAACTTCGCCTGGCGCGTCGAGCAACTGGTCCAAGAGGGCGGCTTCGCACTGATCTCGGGCGAGTCGGGCACCGGCAAGTCGGTAGTGCTTCGCATCGTGGCCCAGCGCCTGGCAGCACTGCGCGACGTGGTGGTCGGCGCGCTCCAGCGGCCCCAGTCGAAGAACGCCGACTTCTACCGCGAGTTGGGCGACCTCTTCGGAGTGAAGCTCAACCCGTCCAATCGCTGGGGCGGCTTCCGGGCGCTCCGCGAACGCTGGAAGACGCACGTCGCCGCCTGCCGCATCAAGCCCGTGCTGCTCATCGACGAGGCGCAAGAGATGATCCCCGAGGTGCTCAATGAGCTACGTCTCCTGTCCAGCGCCGACTTCGACTCCACCGCGCTGCTGACCGTGGTCCTGGCCGGAGACGGCCGACTCCTCGAACTGCTGCGGCACGAGGATCTCATTCCCCTGGGGACCAGGATTCGTACGCGACTTCAGACCGAGGCTGCTTCGCGCGAGGAACTCGGCCAGCTCTTGAACCACGCCCTGGCCAAGGCCGGCAACGCCTCGCTGATGACCGCCGAACTCCGCGATACCCTGGTCGACCACTGTGCCGGCAACTACCGACTGCTGATGACCATGAGCGCCGAGATCCTCGCCCACGGCATGGCTCAAGAAGTTCAACAGCTCGACGAGCAGTTCTATCTGGAGGTGTTCCAACCGAACCTGCCCCGCCCGGCGACCAAGAAGAAAGCGAGGGACAACGATGCCCGCAGTCGATGAGCTGCCGCTGCCCGTCTTGCGCGTGGCGGAGATCCCTCACGAGGACCGGTCCCGGCGCTGGCTGGTCGAACAGCTCTGGGGAGATTCGTCAGTCGGCGTGATCGGCGGCGCTCCGAAGTGCTCCAAGACCTGGTTGGGGCTGGATCTGGCCCTGAGCGTCGCCACTGGCACGGCCTGCCTGGGCAAATACGCCGTGCCCCGGCCCGGACCCGTCCTCGTCTACCTGGCCGAGGATGCTCTGCCCACCGTGCGCGAACGCGTCGCGGGCATGGCCCGGCATCGCGGCCTCGAACTGGCCGCCGTCGACATCCACGTCATCACGGCCCCGTCGCTCCAGCTCGACCGGGAACCGCACTGCGGCCGGCTGTTCGAGACGGCGCGGCGGCTCAGGCCCCGCTTGCTGCTCCTCGATCCGCTCGTCCGCCTGCACGGCATCGACGAGAACCATGCCGGTGAAGTGGCCGGGCTCCTGGCCTACTTCCGCTCCCTGCAACGGCAGCTCGACCTGTCGGTGGTGCTGGTCCATCACACCCGCAAGAACGCCCCCAAGGGCGCCGCCGGACAGGGGCTGCGCGGTTCGAGCGACATCCATGCCTTCGGCGACTCCAACCTCTACCTCCGCCGCTCTCGGGAACGCCTGGTGCTATCCAGCGAGCACCGCGCCGCCCCGGCACCGCCTCCGGTCTCCCTGCAACTGGTTACCACTAACGCCGATCAGGCTCACCTCGAAGTAGTCGCCGAACTGCACGATCAGAAGCGCTGCAGCTTACATGACCAGGTGCTTCATCTGCTGACCCCGGGCGTGGTGCTCACCCGCGCCAGGCTTCGTGACCGCCTGGGCGTCAAGAACGAGCGGCTCGGCCAGGCCCTGGAGTCGCTTGAACAGACGGGCCGGCTTTGCCGCACCCCGGCAGGCTGGCGACGCGCCGACTGACACCGGCCGTTCCCGTTCCCCTCCTGGAGTTAACAGGGAACGGAACGGTCCATCGCGACGGAGAATCGCACCATGCCAGGCGTCGACTTCCAGCGGCTGCGTGCCGAGATTGCCATGGAGGAGGTGCTCCGCTTGCTCGCCTTCGAGCCTTCGGCCCGCCGGGGCCCGCAGTGGTATGGCTGCTGCCCACTGCATGAATCCACGCCGAAGCGAAGCCGCTCCTTCTCCGTCAATGTGGCGAACGGCCGCTACTACTGCCACCGCTGCCACAGTCACGGCAATCAACTCGATCTGTGGGTGGCCGCCACGAAACTGCCCCTGTGCCCAGCTGCCATCGAACTGTGCCAACGCTTGGGACGAGAGGTTCCCTGGATTTGGCGTTGGTGATCGACACTGGCCGGGTGCAGAGGAGAGGCCACCCGTACTCGCCCTGCCATGCCGCGTTTCCCATCGATTAGCTCGATCGATGGCACATCAATGATCTTGATCGCTCTCAAGGGCTGGAAAAAAATAAAAACCAGTGACGGAACAAGGTACGAAAAGCCAAGCGACTCGGACTCGGGTTCCGGTTCTGGACTAGGGATCGCCGCCGGCAACTCCATCCCCCTCAACACGGGCAAGGGCTTCTTCAACCTTCGCCAGGTCTTCCGCCGCTGGTTCACGTCTCGCGGCGACTTCCCGCAAGACGTGTTCGATGCCAATGTCGATCGCGAAGGACGCATCAGCAAGCACCTGAAGGATATTGCCTTCACCGAGCGTGACTGGAAGCGAGCCCTCGCCGAAGCCTACGGCCGAACCACTTTGACGGAGAAAGAAACCGACGACATCGACCGCGTTCTTCGCGGCGAGAAGTACGAAGGCGACCTTCCGCCAGCCGTGCGGCCCGTGGTTATGCGGATGCGTGAACAGATCGACCTCCTCTCTCAAGCCCTCATGGACTCGGGAGCGGTGGAGGGTGACATCGTCGGCACCATCGACGCGAACATGGGGCGCTATCTGCATCGTTCGTATCAGGTGTTCAATGACGATCAATGGTCGCGGAAGGTGCCGGTCGAGGTGCGGAACCGGGCAAAGTCCTGGCTTCGCTCCTTCAATGAAGACGCCAGCGAAGCCGAAATTGAGCGACTGATCGACGAGCTTCTCTACAAGGGCAAGGCGGCCGAGGCCCGCGACGTTGGCACTCCGATCTCGGCCCTGGCCAAGGCAAAGCTGGGCAGCAAGGATCTGTCGATTCTGTTCCATCGCAGGGACCTGCCGGCCGAGCTTCGCGAGCTTTGGGGTGAGCTGACTGATCCGTTGGCCAACTATGCCGCCTCGGTTCACAAGATGGCTCACTTGTTAGCCAATCACCTCTTTCAGGTGGAGGTGCGGCAAAAGGGGCTCGGGAAGTTCCTGTCGGAGCAATTCACGAACGAGCTGCCCGCCGAGATCTCGCCCAAGGGCTCGCCAGGCATGGGCAAGCTCGCCGGGCTTCACACCACTCCCGAGATCGCGAAGGCGTTCAAGGATTACTTCAAGAAATCCGATCCGCCGGCCTGGCTTCAAAAGCTCTACTGGCTAACGGCGACGACGAAGGTAGCCAAGACGGTGGGCAATGCCAGTACCCATGCCCGCAACTTCCTGGCAAACAGTGGGCTCGCCCTCATGCACGGCCACTGGCGATTCGACAAGCTCAAGATCGCTGGCAAGTCGACGGCCGCCGAGCTGTGGGGCGGTGAAGGCAAGGCGCGAGACTACGTTCGCCGGCTCACTCAGCTTGGCGTCCTCGGCCAGGGCGTTGACGTTGGCCAGTTCAACGACCTGATGGAGCGGGCGTATGCCAGCAAAGATCCGCTGAAATTCCTGCACGACAAGATGCAGCCGTGGTGGGTCAAGGCTCCGAAGTGGTTAACGGAGACGGTCGGGGCGGTCTACCAGGCCGAGGATGCCTTCTGGAAGGTCTATTTCTTCGAGAACGAACGGGCTCGGTACCGGGCCGCGCTGCCGAAGCTTTCGGATGCGGAGATCGACAAGATCGCGGCCGAGATCGTCAACGACACGACGCCGACATACTCTCGCGCCTCGGCCCTGATAAAGGCGTGGTCCCGGTTCCCGCTGATGGGCAGCTTCATCGTGTTCAACGCCGAGATCATGCGCAACACCGGGAACACGTTCGCACTGATCGCGAAGGAACTGGCCGACCCGAGGCTTCGTCATATCGGGGCTCAGCGTGTTGCCGGCTTCGCGGCCGCTCTTACACTCCTGGACGCGGCGGCCTTGACCGCCATGGCACTCTTGGGTAGCGACAAGAAGAACCTCGATGCGGCCCGGCGAATGGCCGCCCCTTGGGACAAGTTCGGCACGCTCGTCAAGTGGGAAGACGGCGAAGGCAACTTCACCTACGTCAACTTGAGCTATACCGATCCGCTGGGCCAGTACAAGAAAGCCTTCTGGGCGTTCATGTCGGGCGACAACTGGAAAGAGAGCTGGATGCAAGCCGGCTGGCAAACGATCGAACCCTTCGCTTCCGAGGATGTCTTCGCCGGCAAGATCCTCGATGTCTTGAGGAATCGCAAGGCCGACGATCGCCGCGTCTACAACCCGCAAGCATCTGAAACGGAGATCGTCGAGAAGTCTTTCGCTCACATCTTCTCCGCGCTGCGACCGGGCACGTTGGATTGGGTTGGCCGGGTTCTGAAGGCGACCGGCGGCAAAGAGTCCGAGACAGGCCGGAAGTACGACCTGAATACCGAACTGCTTGCCGGCTTCGTTGGCCAGCGCATGGTACCCATTGATCCGAAGCAATCTCTGTTCTTTAAGACTAAGGACTACGAAGCGGCGATGATGGATGCCCGTCGACTCTTAAGTACGGTCATCAACCGTCGCGGTACGGTGACAGAAAAGGAGGTCATCGAAGCCTATCGCAGCAGCGAGCGGGCCAGGGCGGTTCTGTTTGAAAAGATGCACAAGGACATCATTGCGGCGCAGAAGCTCGGGAGGATGACTGAGGATCAGGTTGTCGAGCTGATCCGCAGCGCCGGCATCAGCGAAGAAAACGCGAAGCTGCTTCTGGCTGGCGACCACAAGAAGATTGTTCCCAATGATCGAGGCATTGACCGGATCCCTTCGGCGGAGCGCAAGAAGCTGGTGCAGTCGATCGTCGAGCGGGAAGCATTCGTCGATAGCCCGACGCTCCGCGAGGACTATATTTTCGACCTGGCCAACGACCTGGCCAAGCCGAAGCCGCTGCCGCCGCAACGGCGAAGTTACCCCTCCTCCCAAGCGTGGGACGCGGCACGGACCGAATTTCCGAACAAGGTCGAGGCGTGGGAGAAGCGGCAAAAAGACGCCCTGGAGGCTCTTCGTCGCCTTGAAGTTCCGCTGTCGGAAGCGCACGCCATCTTCCTCGAGCGGAAACGCGCGGAAGGCGTTTCGCCGGCAAGGAGGCCAGAGGTAGCCCGGCAGGCGGCCAGGATCGCACGGATGAGATCTCAGTCGAGGTGGCGATGAACTTATCAGGCGGCGCCCGCAATGGGCTGCAGCTTCTGACCGAAGCTGCAGAGATGGCTCAATGGCTCGAAGTCTTGGTCGAACCAGGCCAAGTCGTCGAATTGCGCGCGTTGCAAGTCACGACTCCACGGCATAGATGGGCGCACGTCGAACGTGGGTACTTTGAGCATGGATGCCTCCACCAAATGGCTTATCAGGCGGCGCGACTATCTCCCAACGCAAAGGGTGTCTATTTTACCATTAATCCACTGAATCCCGCTCTGCATGCACGTTGTGGCAATCGCGTGGACGTGGCCGGGAGCGGGGACTCGACCAGCGACAGCGAAATACTGCGTCGTCGTTGGCTTCTTATCGATCTTGACCCAGTGCGCCCTAGGGACATCAGCTCAACCGACATTGAGCATGATGAAGCTGAGCGAGCCATTCGCGCCGTGGCAGAGAGCCTTACGGAGCGCGGATGGCCTGCACCTGTGGTGGCAGACTCGGGTAACGGATTCCACCTCCTCTATCGAGTCGACCTGCCGACGGCGGACGACGGTCTCGTGAAACGGGTGCTTCAGGCCGTTGCTCAGTTGTGGAACACCTCGACGTTGAAAGTGGACGAGGCCGTTTTCAACCCGGCTCGAATCGTACGCGTATATGGCACTATGGCTCGAAAGGGTGATTCAACAACAGATCGCCCCCATCGTCGTTCGCGAGTTCTAGAGATCCCCGCAGAGTTAAGGCCTGTGCCTCAGGAATTGCTGGCAGCAATGGCAGCAGAAATAAGAGCTACTGTATCGGTACCGCTTGGCAGTGGGAAAAAGTTCAGCAGTCGGCTAAACGTGGCTCGATGGCTCGCGGATCGAGGCATTGCATTCCGGCAGAAAGCCGACGCGGACTCCCTCGGTCGCATTATTTTTGTGCTCGATCGTTGCCCCTTCGACCCCTCGCACCGCGACCCGGACTCCTGTGTGATGCAGTCACCTGATGGGCGGCTGTCGGCTCGTTGCTTCCACAATTCCTGCTCCGGCCATAGC
>JBFWSD010000282.1:0-7384 GCA_050248575.1 Gemmataceae bacterium | reverse complement strand
CGGGCGGCTTCAAGGATTACTTGCAGCTCCTCAAGACTCCCACGCTCCTGCTGATCATCCTGGCCCAGGCCTTCGCGGTCATCATCCTGATCCCGCTGATCCACTTCGGCACCGAGTTCTTCGTGTCGGCGCGCGGCATGGGGGAGAAGGAAGCCCGCCTGGCATTGGGGATCATGGCATTGGTGGCCGGCGCGCTGGGCAATAGCCTGTCGGGCTTTCTCGGCGATCGGCTGGCCCGCTACACCAGGGGGGCATACGCACTGCTCGCGGGTATTGGCTTTTTGCTGGGTTGGCCCTGCCTGATGATCGGCTTCCAGGCGGAGGATCGCTGGGTGTTCTTGCCCGCACTGACGCTGGGCTGCTTCTTCTACTTCCTGTGCATGCCGGCCGTGAACACGCAGATTGCCAACGTGGTCAGCCCGACCCAGCGGGCCACGGCCTGGGCGCTGGCCATCTTCATCCTGCACTTGCTGGGGGACACTGCTTCTCCCTGGGCGTTTGGCCGCGTCAGCCGCCAGATTGGCCGCGAGCAAGCCTTTGTCTACTTCTCTGCGGCGCTGGTGGCCTCGGGGGTGTGTTGCCTGATCGCAGCCATGACCGCGCGGCGGGATGTGGCCCGCGTCATGCAGAGCATGGACGAGGCCGAGGCCAGAGAGCATACTGGATGAGTGGGGCAGGTTTCCAACCTGCGACGAGTAGGACTTCGCCTCGTGGCGGAATTGAGAATCGGAAGCAAAACGATGAATCATCTCCGTGCCAGCATCGCGATCGTGCTCGTTGGTTCACTTGCTGGTGCCGAGCCCCCGAAGACCGACTTTGCCCACGATGTGCTGCCCGTGCTGAAGAAGCACTGCGCCAAGTGTCACTCCGATGGCACCTACAAGGGCGGCTTCAACATGGATAATCGGCCGGCCCTGTTGCGTTCGAAAGGCGTGGCGCCGGGCAAGAAAGAGCTGAGCGAACTCTACCAGCGGATCACTGAGAAAGATCCGAAGAAGCGGATGCCGCCCAAGTTGCCGCCGCTGGCGGACAAGGAGATTGCGGCCCTGGGCAAGTGGATCGACGAAGGGGTCACCTGGCAGGAGGGCTTCTCCTTCACCAAGGCCAGCTATGTGCCGCGACTGGAACCACGGCTGCCCGAGTTGCCGCCCGCGCAGGCTGGCCGCACCAACCCCATCGATCGCATCGTCGATGCTTACTTCGCCAAACACAAGGTGCAACGGCCGGCGCCCCTGGAGGATGCTCTTTTCCTGCGGCGCTTGCATCTCGATGTGATTGGTTTGCTGCCTACACCGGAACAGCTGGAAGCATTCCTGGCGGACAAGGGGCCCGACAAGCGGCAGCGGGCCATCGACGCCGTCCTCAAGGACAACCGCGCCTATGCCGAACACTGGCTGACCTTCTGGAACGACCTGCTCCGCAACGACTACGCGGGCACCGGCTACATTGACGGCGGCCGCAAGCAGATCACCGACTGGCTTTACCGCAGCCTCTACGAGAACAAGCCCTACGACCAGTTCGTCCGCGAACTCATCGACCCCAAGCCGGAGGCCGAGGGCTTCATCAACGGCATCAAGTGGCGGGGCAACGTCAACGCCAGCCAGGTCCGCGAGATCCAGTTCGCTCAGAACATCACCCAGGTCTTCCTGGGCATCAATCTCAAGTGTGCTTCCTGCCACGACAGTTTCATCGATCACTGGAAGCTGGAAGACGCCTACGGGCTGGCCGCGGTGATCGCGGGGCGGCCCCTCGAGATCCACCGCTGCGACAAACCCACCGGGCAGATGGCCGAGGTCAGCTTCCTTTATCCTCAGCTCGGCACCATCGATCCCAAGCTCGATGCCAAGAAACGCCTCGGACAACTCGCGGTCATTCTCACCAAGAAAGAGAACGGCCGCCTGACCCGAACCATCGTCAACCGGCTGTGGCAACGCCTGATGGGCCGCGGCATCGTCCATCCCGTCGACGTCATGAGCAACGAGCCCTTCTCGGAAGACCTGCTCGACTACCTGGGCGCGCATCTTGCCGACAACGGCTACGACCTCAAGAAGACGCTCGAACTGATCGTCAGCTCGCAGACTTACCAGTCGCAGGCCGTGGCGCAAGCGAAAGAAGACGAGGGGGCCGACTTCGTCTTTCGCGGGCCGTTGCCCCGCCGCATGACTGCCGAGCAGTTCATCGATGCCCTCTGGCAAGTGACGGGCACCACGTCAGGCAAATCCGCCGTGAAGGTGGAACGCGGTTCCGCGATGCTGCGCTCGTCGCTGGTGGTGGCCGACCCGTTGCTGCTGTCGCTGGGCCGCCCGCATCGCGACCAGGTGGTGACGACGCGGCCCGAGCAGCTCACCACGCTGCAGGCCCTTGATCTGAGCAACGGGCAACAACTCGCCGACACCCTCACGCGCGGCGCCAGTGCCCTGCGCAAGGCTCACCCGAAGTGGGGCGCCGTCGAGATGACCGACTTCATTTACCGGAGTGCCCTGTGCCGGTTGCCTACCGCGGACGAGCGCAAGCTGGCCGTTCGCATCGCCGGCGAGCCCCTTTCCGAAGCGGGCCTCGCCGATCTGCTCTGGGTCATCTTCATGCTGCCCGAGTTCCAGATCGTTCGTTGAACGCGCCGTGAGGCCAGGGCCAACGCTCTCGTTCGCTTCAAATGGGCAGGAGCTGGTCGCGCAGGTAGCTCAGCGTCCCCTCGATCTCTTCGATGCCGATAACGACAAGTCGCTCCGGGCCAAGCTCCGCGAGGGCCGCATCGATGGCCTGCCGCTCATCGGGCAGCTCGACGACTTCCTTGGTGCGCCGGCGGCCTTCGAGCCCCTTGCGTAAGAGGGCGTTGAGCTCGCCGTCGGCCCGCTCGCGGTTGTCGCGGTCGCGGTAGAGGATGACCCGATCGAAGGCGTCGCCGAGGATCTTGCCCAGCTCGATGACTTCGGCGTCGCTGCGATTGAAGGCACAGAAGACAACCGTGCGCCTGGGCTGCGCGAAGGCCGTCAGCGCCTCGACGAGGGCGGCCAGCGCCGTCGGATTGTGGGCAAAATCGACAATGACGTGGCTGTCACGCGCGGTGAGGACATTGAAGCGGCCCGGCGATTGTTCCGGGCTGCCCGTGAACGAACGCAGTCCTTCGCAAACCCGAGCCATGGGCAGCCCGAGCCAACAGCACGCCGCGAGGGCTGCCAGCACGTTGTCCACCTGGAACGGGACCCGCCCGCCATGCGTGAGCGGCACGTCGGCCAGGGGCAGCAAGACCGTCTCGCTGCCGCCCTGCGTTTGCACGACCGAACCAGCGCGAATGAACAGAGCAAGTTCCCCTCTGGCGAGGTGGTTCTTCACCGCGCTCTCAGCGCGGGCGAAGAGGATCACCTTGCCCGGGCAATACTGGGCCATGTCGGCCACGAGCGGATCGGCGGCGTTGAGGACGGCGGCCCCGGTGCGGGCCACCGCCTCGACGACGACTCTTTTCACGCGTGCCAGCTGGTCGAGGGTCTCGATGCCGCGCAGCCCAAGGTGGTCGCCGCCACCGATATTGGTGACGATGGCAACGTTGCATTCGTCGAAGCCGAGCCCTTCGCGCAAGAGCCCGCCGCGTGCCGTCTCGAAGACGGCCGCATCCACGAGCGGGTTGAGCAGCACGGCCCGGGCACTTTGCGGGCCGCTGCAATCGCGCGCCTCGATGCGCCGTTCGTTGATATAGGTGCCGTCGGTGCAGGTCATGCCCACGGTGTGGCCGCTCGCGCGGAGGAGATGAGCCAGCAAGCGCGTCGTTGTCGTCTTGCCGTTCACACCGGTGACGGCGACGATGGGGATGCGGCCGTCGCAGCCGGGCGGATAGAGCGAGTCGACGATGGCGGCCCCGACCGCGCGCGGCTGGCCCGCGGAGGGCTCGAGATGCATGCGCAGCCCGGGTCCGGCATTCACCTCGACGACGGCGGCCCCTTGCCCGTCGAGGGGCTGGCTGATATCGAGGGCTACCACGTCGATGCCCGCGATGTCGAGCCCGATCACGCCGGCCGCTTCCACGGCCCGCCGCGCCGTTTCCGGATGAACCTGGTCGGTCACATCGGTGGCGGTGCCTCCCGTGCTCAGGTTGCCGTTGCGGCGGATCAACACCTTCTCGCCCGCGGCGGGCACGGAAGTGGGTGAGTGGCCCTGCTCGGCCAGCACCTGCAAGCCGATCGCATCCAGCTTGATGAAGCTGAGCACGGTGGAGTGGCCATCGCTGCGGCGCGGATCGCGATTGACGATTTCGACGAGCTGTTCGATGGTGGAACGGCCATCCCCGATCACTTGTGCGGGCTCGCGGCAGGCCGCGGCCACCAGTGTGCCGTTCACCACCAAGAGGCGATAGTCGTCGCCCGGCGCGAACGTCTCAACCAGGATGGACGAGCCTTCCTCGCGGGCGGCGCGGAAAGCGTGCAGTACCTGTTCGCGGCTGGTGAGGTTGGTGGCCACGCCGCGACCGTGGTTGCCGTATTGCGGTTTGACGACGACGGGCACGGCCAGTTCGGTAGCTGCTTGCCAGGCGTCTTCTTCATCGGCGACGGGCCGGCCCGTGGGGACCGGGACACCGATGGCCTTGAGCAGCCCGCGCGTGAGTTGCTTGTCCTGGGCAATCGACTCGGCGATGGCGCCGGTGCGATCGGTCTCGGCGGTGCAGATGCGGCGCTGTTTCGTGCCCTGGCCCAGCTGGATCAGGCTGCCTTCATTGAGGCGGCGAAAAGGAATATTGCGTGCGCGGGCCGCTCTCACGATGGCGGCCGTGCTGGGCCCGAGTCGCACGTCGTGGCCAAGAGCGCGGAGCGTGCGGAGTGCCGCGGCGCTGTCGACTTCCTTGCCCGCCGCGGCACTCGTGCACAGTTCCAACGCTTTCTCCAGGCAAGCGCGGCCCAGCGCTTCTTCCTCGAACTCCACGATCACGCGTTGGAAGGCCGGCGTTTCCTGGACCGTGCTGAATTGAACCGGGCTGCCCGCCTGCTGCTGGAGGAGCAGGGCGGCGCGCTCGACGCAGACAGCCCAGCTAGGCAAAACCGCACCCAGCCCGGGCAGCCAGGCGGCAAGTTGCTGCCGCGCCGCGGTGGAGAAATCGACTGGTGCGACCAGCTCGGCCTCGAAGACCGGCACCCGCGCCCAGATATTCGGGCCACGCAAGGTCCAGATACGCTTGAATTCCATGGTGGGTGTTGAACTCATCAATCGGGGGACAAGAAGCCCGGCTTGTTCGGTGTTGCTGGCTGGCGACGTTGCGGGCTGGCAAGAAGCCGGGCTTCTTGGCCCGCATCCGGACGCCTTCTTACTTGTCGTAGATGGCGATGTGGATCTTGCCGTCGCGCGTGATGGTGCCGCGGTACATGCCGTCGGTGTTGAAGGCGGCGGCGTAGTTGCCCCGCGCATCGAGCGCGATCACGCCGCCCACTCCGCCCGGCTCCTCGGGCAGCTGAGCGATTGCCGCGCGGGCGGCCTCGCTGACCGACTTCTGCTGATACTTCATCCGCGCCGCCACGTCGTGGGCCACCGCGAAGCGAATGAACACTTCACCGTGTCCCGTGCCCGAGACGGCACAGGCCTCGTTGTCGGCATAAGTGCCCGCGCCAATGATCGGCGAATCGCCGACACGATTGAAACGCTTGTTGGTCATGCCGCCGGTGGAAGTGCCGGCGGCCAGGTTGCCCTGCCCATCGAGGGCCACGGCCCCCACGGTGCCGAAATAGTCCCGGAACGTGCCGGCCTTGGCGCCCTTCTTGTCCCGTTTCAGGCGTTCCTGAAGCTGCTGCCAGCGTTCGAGGGTGTAGAAGTACGAGGGATCGACGGCTTCGAGATCATGCTCGGCGGCGAAGCGTACGGCGCCGCGGCCCGTGAGCAGCACGTGCGGCGACTTTTCCATGACGAGGCGGGCCGCACTGATCGGGTTCTTCAGACACTGCACGCCGGCGACGGCGCCGCCATTCTTCGACTTGCCCGCCATGATGGAAGCGTCGAGCTCGTTGTGACCTTCGTGGGTGAAGACGGCCCCCTTGCCGGCGTTGAAGAGGGGCGAATCTTCGAGGACGCGGATGGCGGCCTCCACGGCGTCGAGGCTGGTGCCGCCTTTCTTGTCGAGCGCGGCGTGGCCGGCCCGCAACGCCTTCTCGAGCGTCTCGCGATAGGCCTTCTCGCGTTCGGGAGTCATCTTGTCGCGTTCGATGACGCCGGCGCCGCCGTGGATGGCGAGCACGATGTTGGTGGCAGTATTGTCCGGTTCGGCCCGCGATGGCAACATGCAGATCACCCACACCAGGATCACCAGGCCCAGGAAACAGCCCCGGGCCAATCGGGTACGCAACATGACAAGGCTCCTGTCCGCGGCGGCGGTGCAAAGGTCGGAAAGCGTTATTGTATGGGGTGCGCTTGCCCTGATGGCACCGAGTGCCAAAATACGCTCCCATTCTGTCGGCAGGGCACGCGGGGGCTTTCTGGAATGTTGCGTCGAGTCTTCTGGGCTAGAATGGCCACGGATCAGTTCGAGCTCAAAAAGGGGAGTGAGATGGCCATCTCGGTGCAGGAATCGCGGGCCTTCATGGAGGAATTCGTGCTCGAGCCGACGGGCAGCGGCCCGCTCGACGGGCTGGCCTTCGCCGTCAAGGACATCATCGACGTGGCGGGCCGCAAAACGGGCTGCGGCAATCCGCGCTGGCGCGAGACGCATGGGCCCGCTGCCAGCCACGCCGTGTGCGTGGAACAATGGCTGGCCGCCGGCGGACGCGCCATCGGCAAGACCATCACCGATGAACTGGCCTTCAGCCTGGTCGGCGAGAATCCCCACTATGGCACGCCGCTGAACCCGAAAGCACCGGGCCGCGTGCCGGGCGGCTCCTCGAGCGGGTCAGTCGCCGCGGTTGCTTGCGGGCTGGCGGATCTGGCCCTGGGCTCGGATACCGGCGGCTCGGTGCGTGTGCCCGCGGGCAACTGCGGCGTCTTCGGCTTGCGGCCCTCGCATGGCCGCATCAGCGTGGCGGGAGTCATGCCCTTCGCGCCGACCTTCGATACCATCGGCGTCTTCGCGCGCGATGCGAACACTCTGGCCCGCGGCGCTGGCGTGTTGCTGGGGGGCGAGGTGCCCGCTCGCGTTGAAGTGGCCAACCTTCATGTCTTCCCGGAGGCGTTTGCCAGCTGCGATGCAGCAGCCCAGCAAGCGCTGGCCGGGCCGCTCGAACGAGTCAAGCAAGTGTTCCCCGGCCGACTCCGCGAGACGTCGATCCGCACCATCGACGGCGGCACCGGGGCTGGCCTGCGCGCGTGGTTCGAAAATTACTGCATCGTACAATGGGGTGAGATCTGGAGCAGCCTGGGGAGCTGGATCGAGGAAGCGCGGCCCGAGCTGGGACCGGAATGTGCAGGCAATTTCAAG
>JBFWSD010000281.1:0-7408 GCA_050248575.1 Gemmataceae bacterium | reverse complement strand
CGGCGTTGCCGCCAATTTCGCCGATCATCAGGATCGCTTCGGTCTGCGGGTCGTCCTGGAACAGCTTCAGAAGATCGATCTGGCTGGTGCCCACGATCGGGTCGCCACCCAGGCCGACGCAGGTGGTCTGTCCAAGGCCCAGGTGCGAGAGCTGCCACACGGCTTCATAGGTGAGCGTGCCCGAGCGGCTCATCAGGCCAATCGAGCCCGGCTTGTGGATGTAGCCCGGCATGATGCCGATCTTGCACTGGCCCGGCGTGATGACGCCCGGGCAGTTGGGGCCAATCAGCCTTGCCCCCTTGGCACGGACCACCGGCATGGCCCGCGCCATGTCGAGCACCGGGATCCCTTCGGTAACGGCCACGATGACCTTGATGCCAGCATCGGCCGCTTCGAGAATGGCATCCGCGGCGGCGGGCGGCGGCACGAATACCATCGAGGCGTCCGCACCGGTCTTGCTCACGGCCTCGGCCACAGTATTGAAGAGCGGGAAGCCGTCCTTGGTGGTGCCCCCCTTGCCCGGGACGACGCCGCCAACGATCTGGGTGCCGTACTCACGGCACTGGATCGAGTGGAAGGTGCCCGTTTTGCCCATGCCCTGGCAGATGACTCGCGTGTTCTTGTCGACGAGAATGCTCATGATGCCGCTTTGCAGGTGGTGGCGAAGAATGACGAAAACTCACAGGCATGTCGTATGCAGCGGCCCGTGTTTTTCAAGGCGGCAGCACTCAGGGCTTGCTCAGGGCGCGCAGCTCGGCCAGCAAGAGGGCCGTCAACTCATTGTTCGACTGGTAGAGATGACTGCGGTGGCCGGCAAGCGCCAGGTAGAAACCGAGGACGAAGAGGAAGAGACTGCCCGTCGCCAGCAGCCAGTCGGGGACGGGCTGACTCGTGGACCAGTTACCCAGAAGCAGCCCGAGACCCGCGGCGGTCAGGCCGAAAAGGATCTCCAGCTTGGCAAAGCTCCGGGTGAGCTTGCCGTGCCCCAGCCGCGCGTGGACTTCGTCGAGGAACTTGCGGTGCTCGTTCATGATTGCCCCGGCAACGCGAAGAAGTCGGCCACCTTGCAACGGAAGCCGGGCCCGATCATACCAGCCCGCGCAGCTCGTCGTCGTTGAGTTCGGTGGCGAATGCGCAGCCCAGGGCCCACTGCCCCCCCGACTGCGATGTGACATGAATGACGTACGACAGCACCATCAACGGCGGGAACTCGGGCGCGCCTTGCAGCTCGAGGCGGAGCAACGTGCCCGCATCGATGAGGCGATCCACCAGCAGGGCCACTCCGCCCGGCGAGATATTGATGATCCGGGTCGGCAACTTCTCGAGTGCGAGCACAGCGGTCGATTTCTCTTCGAAGCTGCACGGAATGCGCAGCCAGGCGCGCAGATCGGGCGACGGAGCCCGGACGCGCTCGGCGCGAAAGGCCCACAGCTCCTGGTCGGTGAGTTCGCGGGCAAACGCGCAGCCCACGATCCAGTGGCCTTCCTTTTGCCGGCGCAGATTGACCACACGGACCACGAGCGTGCGCGATTCGTGCGGCGTGGTGGTGAACAGCTCGACGTCGAGGAGTGTGCCCATCTCGAAGCGGCGTTCGAGCAAGAGGCCGATGCCGCCGCGGGAGATATCCAGGATCGAGGCGGGCCAGTCGACGCCGATATCGACGTTGACCGGAGTGCAGTTGGCATCGACCTGGCAGCGATGCCGGAACGAGGTGCGCCGCTCGCGGGCCGTGGCGGTGCCGTTGCCCGGCAGCTCGAGGGACAGAATCGTTTCCGGCGCACGGGCACGAGACTGGCACCAGGGTTCGAGCGCCTCGGCCAGCGCGGCGGGCGTGGCCCAGCGCTCGTCGGGATTCTTGGCCATCATCTTCTTGAGAATGGCGGCCAGTGCGCCGGGAACATCGGTACGCAATGTCTGTACCGGGATCGGTTCCGATTTCTGGTGCTGCAAGAGTTTTTGCATCACCGAGCCGTCGGGAAAAGGGACCTGCCCGGTGAGGAGGTGATAGAGGGTGCAGCCCAGGCTGTAGATGTCGGCGCGGATATCGGCGTTGCGCGGGTCCTGAGCCTGTTCGGGGGCCAGGTAATCGGCGGTGCCGAGCGTGACGCCGGTGGACGGGGGCGCGGACCCGTCGTGAATGCGCAGGGCAGCCAAGCCCCAGTCGAGGATCTTGACGAGCCAGCGGCCCGTGCCGGGCATGGTGTCCCAGGTGCTGGCCGTGAGCCGTTCGTTGGGCAGCATGACGAGCAAGTTGGCCGGCTTGATGTCGCGATGAATGAGTCCGTGTTCGTGGGCGTGTTGCAGCCCGAGGGCCGCCTGGCGACAGGCGTGGGAGGCAAGGTCGATGGGCAGTGGCCCGACTTGCTGGATGAGCCGGCCGAGGTGCGTCCCTTCCACGTACTCCATGGCGAAGTAATGGCGGCCATTGGCCTGGTCGGCGCCGAGGATGCGGACCACGTTGGGATGATCGAGCTGGGAGAGCACGCGCATTTCCCACTCGAACTGCCGCACGGCTTCGGGCCGGGTCAGGTGATCGGCGTGGATGACCTTGAGGGCGACGGGCACATAATCGCCACGGCGGGTGGCCCGATAGACCTCGCCGATGCCCCCTTGCCCCAGGCGTTCTTCCAGGACGTAATCGCCCAGCACAAGGTCGGTCTCGTGCTCTTGCAGGAGGTGATTGATCTGGTAGACGGTGAGCCAGCTCCGATCGAGGAGGTGCCAGGCGAGGCCGGTGGGCTCGGTGAACCACTCACGAACGCGGCCCACCTCGCTCAGCTGCTCGGCATCGAGGAGCCGGCTTCGGCGCAGGGCGTCAATGAAGGCTGCGATGGATTGGATCGCCATTGCTTGTGGGCGTGGGTGGAGGTTCCGAGTCCAGCTCCCTTTTACAGTCCTCCTATTCTACCGTGCGGGCCGTGGCGATGGTGAACAATGTGGAAATTGTCCTGGGCCTGCCCACAGGACTGCAACTCCGTCCACCAGCCGCGGTTGTGAGATTGCCGGCACTGAGAACGACTCAATCCCACCGGTCGGATTTGCCGATAACACCGATAAGTCCTTCTGTTTCCCGTCGAATGTATTTGAGGTCTGCGATGTCCGCTGTGTCCCCATACTACTTCGACGAGGTCGAAATCGGTCAGGAATGGGTCTCGACCGAACGCGATGTCTCCGAGCAGGATGTGCTCGGGTTCGCGGCGCTCTCGGGCGACTTCAATCCGATTCATGTCGATGCCGAGTTTGCCCGGAGCACGCCCTTCCGCAAGCAGATTGCCCATGGTTTGCTGGTGCTCTCGATTGGCTCGGGGCTGATTGCCCACTCACCTCTCATGCAAACGCTGGCTTTCCTGGGCATGAAGGAGTGGCAGTTCCTGGCACCGGTCTTCTTCGGCGATCGCATCCATGTGCGCGGCAAGCTCCTCGACAAGGAATTGCGCGGCCGGGGCAAGCGCGGCGTCCTCACCTGGCAGCGTCAGATCTTCAATCAGGACGGCAAAGTGGTTCAGGAAGGGCTCTTGCAGACGCTGGTCGCCTGCCAGCCCGTCCAGGTTGGCCCCGATTGCGCGAGTGCGGCGAGCCGGTAGGGCTGATGTGCGAGCGCCGCCCATGCCCGTCGCTGCTACAATGGCGGCATGCTCACGCCGCGCGGCTTCTCCCTGCTGGTCCTACTCCTCTTGATGACCGGCTGGTCTTTCTTCGATCGCTACTTGCTGACGATCGCCGGGCTGCGCGTGCGCGGGCAACACACCAATGTCAGCCTGCTTTTGCTCAGTCTCACCATCGGACTGTGGTTCGCCTGGGAGTGGCTGCTCTTCGCCATTCGCGTGCGGCTGACCCTGCGGCGGCTGAGCATTGACCGTGAACTGCGTGACGAACGCGGCCCGCTCGACACGCTCTGGGCCAAGCAATCTTTCAGGGTGCAGGTTCGCTTGAAAGTCCCGGGCGGGCTGGCGCTGCCCTACGTCCATCTCGAAGAGCGCATCCCGCCCACTGCCGCACTGATCGATGGCACCCCCTCCTATCAGGGGCCGCTCTCCGTGGGAGAAGTCATCGAGCTGAACTATCAGCTCAAGGCACGCTCGGCGGGGCGCGTCCGCTTCGAAGGCCTGCAAGTGCACCTGGCCGATCTACAGGGCTTTTTTTGCCACAGCACGTTTCTGCCGTTCCTGTCGGTGCATCGCGTATTGCCCCCGCTCGCCGACGCCGAGGGGCACGTGCCCACCATCAAGCGGCACAACTTGCTGCCGCCGCCTGGAGTGCATCGCATGCGCCGGCCCGGCACGGGCAGCGAACTCCTCGATCTGCGCGATTACATGCCCGGCGATCCCCCCAAGACCATTGCTTGGAAAGTGTCGGCCCGCCGCGACCGGCTCATGACCAAGGAATTCGAGAGCGAGGTGCCGGTACGCTGCACGCTGTTCGTCGACACCTCGCAGTCGATGCGCATGGGCAAGCCGGGCGAGACGCCGCTGGGCCGCCTCGTGGAGATTGCCTCGACCGTGACGCAGGCTTCCGCCTCCGCCCGTGATCTGACCGGGCTGTGTCTGTTCGATGAAAAGGGCTCGACCTATGTCCGTCCCGCGCGCGGCGATCGCCATCTGGTGCGGCTGATCAACCTGCTGGCCGACGTCGCGGTCGAGGCGCCGGTGCTCGAACAGGCGCCGCTCGACGATCTCTTGCCGGCTGCGTATCAGCTGGCCCAGGAGGTCTATCCCGAGCTGTTGCGGCCCGAGGTGAATCGTTTTCCGGGCTGGCTGCCCTGGTTGTTTCCGCAGCCCGCCTGGTCGGTGCGGCAGCCGCGCGTGCGCGACCATCTCTATCACTGGTTCCGGTTATGGCTGGGCAGTTACGTCCTGGGCGGCTTCATTCTGCTCGGGCTGTGCGTTTACGGAGTCTATTCGCTATTGCAGACGGAGTATCGCCGCAACTTCAGCGTGCTAATGGTCGTGTTCGTGCTTGTCTGCCTGTCGTTGCTGGGCTATGCCCGCTTGCCGCTGGCCTTCTTTCCCGACTTGCGGCGGCGATATCGCTGGCGCAAGCAACTGGCGGCCCTTTTGTCCGTGCGGCACGGTCTGGGGCCGGGCGGGCTGGCCGGCTTGCTCGAGGACGATGAACGCATGGCCCGCCATCTGCAACGTTTCTTGATTGAACACCAGGTGCCGGTGGAGTTACCCGCCAACTTGAAGCCGCCGCGCACGGGCAAGCTCGATGTGCTCAACGAGGTGCTGCTCCGCGCCGTGGCCCGCGGGCACGACAACGAGCTCTTTGTGCTGATGGTCGAAGTGCTCGAGGTGACCGATTCGCTGGACGGCTTGCTGCGAGCGGTCAAGGTGGCGGTGGCCCGCCATCATCGTGTCGTCGTGATCTGCCCGTGGCCGGAGGGCCAGCCTGTTCCCGGCGCGGATGACAAGGATCGTGCCCCGCGCGGGCCCGCCATGGAATGGCTGACGCCACAGCAGCGCAAGCTTCACGAATTCCACGCCATGCGGCGCCGCTTTGCCCGGCTGGGAGTGCCCGTCATCTGCACCCAGGGCAACGATGCCACCAAGCTGATTCTCGAGCGTATCGAACGGCTTCGCTTGATCGGGAAAATGCGATGAACACCACCACCCAGACGCCGACCTACTGGACCGACGCCGGCGTGGCCGGCTACAACGCGGTTTGCTTGGTGGCGACCGGTGTCATCTTCCTGGCCTTGCAGCGCATGGGGCTCGATCAAGCGGCATTGTTTCCGGTGCTGGCAGCCCTGCTTGGCATCGGCACGCGCTGGAGCACGGCGCCTCTTCTCTTGCTGGTCACGCTGGCGATGTGCCTGTCGATGGGGGCGGCCCGCTGGCTGGCGGCGTCGCAATATACCGGGCTGCGCATCGTTGATTTCGCCCTCTGTGCCGCGGTGCTGGCATACCTGCTCGCCTTTTATCGACTGCAGAGCATCTGGAGCCAGGTCCTGCCCGCCCGGCCGAATCTGCTCGAGCCGAACGCCAAGGTCGAGCCGATTCGCCGCCCGGCGCGGCTGATCGACGCCCACGAAATGGGCTGGCTCTTGATCCTCTTGCCTATCTGGGCGGCCGTGCCCCAGGTGGTCTGGGCCATGCTGCCCAGAGAGTCGGCCATTGAAGTCTTGATTCCGCCCGCCTATCAGGCGATGGTCTTCGTCTGGGTGCTGGCCATGGTTGGGCTGAGCGTGGCCGGCGTGCTCGAGTATCTGCACCGCTGCCAGATGACCCGCGCCGAGGCCATGATGGTCTTGCAAGACGAACTCTGGCACGAAACGCGCCGCGAACAGCGGCAGCTCAATCGCTGGTTGGCCTGGGATCGACGCGGGCGTCCTTCTTACTTGCTGCCCACCCTGGCAGTGATGGCCGGCCTGATCGCCCTCGCCCTGATCATCATCCTGCTCATCTGACCGCGACGATCATGTCGCTGGCTTCAGCAAATACTTGAGCGCCAGGCCGATCCCCACGCCGGGCAAGCAGGCCACGCCCTGAACAAGAACCAGTTCCACGTTGGTAACCTGGTGACGGCCCTGCGTGTAGAAGTAAACGGCCAGCAGGCCGAGTGGACCGGCGAGCAGCCCGCCGACCAGACCGGCGAGCAGTGGTCTCGGGCACATGAAGGCGCCTCCCAGCGCCCCACCGAGCGTGGCCAGCCCCAGCGCGACGGGGAGCGTGATCGGCAAGCCGAAACCGAAACCGTTCATCTCCAGTGCGGGTATGCCGCACAGGCCGACGAACAGTAAGATACCCAGATTTGTCCCACGCGACAGCGGTTCGCCGCCAGTCGTGCTCATCGTTCCCCTCCGTGGAAAAGAGATTTCTCGTGTAGACTACCGGGATTGTCCGCTGGCGGGCCGCCTCCTGTCAAGCCGAGTCGGCGGCGCAGGAAACGATGGCAAATCCAGTGCGCCCGGGACATACTCTTCTGAGGACTTTCCTGCCTCCTTCCGGGAGATTTGCCATGAAGTCACGTCTCGCCATTCCGTATGCCGTGCTGGTCGTCGCCATGATGGTACTGTCGGCCCGGCCCGCGCCTCCCGCCAGGCAGGACGATCCACTGGCCATCCTGGTCATGCTCAAGAAGGGCAATCACCCCTTCGTCAAGTACTTGCAAGACAACTATCATGTGAAGTTGTACTTGGCCCAGCCGGAAAAGGGCAAAGGCATTCCGGGCATCGAGAACGTGGGCAAGTGCGACGTGATACTGCTCTCGCAACGGCGGGAAGACACCACCCCCGAGCAGACCGCGCTTCTCAAGAAGGCCCTCCTCGAAGACCACAAGGGCATGGTCGGTATTCGCCAGGCCAGCCACGCTTTCAATGCCTGGCCGGAAATCGATCGCCAGGTCTTCGGCGCCACCTACAAGGGCCACTTCTTCGAGGGCAAAGACAAGCAGACCGTGCAGGTCGAGC
>JBFWSD010000280.1:0-7447 GCA_050248575.1 Gemmataceae bacterium | reverse complement strand
ACACATCCGCGCCGGCAAAGCGTTCGCGATGGCGCAAGAGGCGATGGATGCCGGCCACGCCCACGTCGGCGATCAGCTCGACATTGCAACCCTGCGAACTGGCGGTGACCACGGCTTCGCGCGCCACGGGCAGGTCGCTCGTGCCCGCCGTGATGACCATGACCTTGCCGATCGGTTCGCTGATCGCGCCCGCGGGCAGCCAGAACGTGCGGGCGATGCGGTCTTGTTGCCCGTCGGGAAATTCCTCGGCCAGAAAAACGGCCTGGGCTTCGTTGACGCGCGTGGCCAGGCAGTGCTGCCCGGCGCCGATCAGTTGCTTGACCACGCCGGCCACCCACTCGGGGGTCTTGCCCTCGCAAAAGATGACCTCGGGAAAGCCGCACCGTTCGCGGCGATGGAGATCGACGTGGGCATACTCGATGTCCACCACCGCGGGCGGGGGCAGCTTGCTGAGCACCGCCTCCACGTCGAGGCTGCCCCGCTGCAACTGTTCCAGAAGATCGCGCAGTTGTTTCTGTTCCATCGTTCGAACCCGATCCATTGCAGAAGGAGACCTGCTCGTCAATATAGCGTGTCCGCCATTGCGAGTCGCCGCAAATGGGGACGCCTGCTCTCATCCGCGGGCGAATGGGAGCCTGGACCGCGGAAGGTTGCAAAGGACCCCGGCCATTGCTTACACTATTCTTTGAACCGCTGCTGCCAACCAAGAGCGAAACCTGCCATGCACCCGATTCACGACTATCTGCACCAGAGCCGCCGTCAGTTTCTCAATACCAGTGCCAGCGGCATCGGGCTGCTGGCCCTCTCGTCGATGCTCAAGGATGATGGCCTGCTGGCTGCCCCCGCCGCGGCCGTCGATCCACTCACGCCGAAGGCGCCGCACTTCGCCCCCAAGGCCAAGGCGTGTATCTGCATCTTCATGGCCGGCGCTCCCAGCCAGCTCGACCTCTTCGATCCGAAACCCAAGCTCAACGAGCTCGACGGGCAGAAGCTGCCCGACTCGCTGACCGAGAAAGTTCGCTTCGCGTTCATCCAGAAGGCGACCGCCCGGCTGATGGGCAGCCCGCGCAAGTTTACCCGGCATGGCAAGTGCGGCATGGAAATGTCCGACCTGGTGCCCCACATCGGCACCGTCGCCGACGACATCTGCCTCATCCGCAGCATGCACACGGAAGCCTTCAACCATCATCCCGGTCAGCTGATGATGAACTGCGGCGTGCCCAAGTTCGGCTACCCGAGCATGGGTTCGTGGCTGAACTACGGCCTGGGCAGCGTGTCGCGAAACTTGCCCGGTTACGTCGTGCTCACCGCGGGCCGCGGCACCTCGGGCGGGACTTCCAACTGGTCGTCGGGCTTCTTGCCCTCGACCTTTCAGGGCGTCCTGTTCCGCAACCAGGGGGAGCCGGTCTTGAACCTGGCCAATCCCGACGGGCTGTCGGGAGCCATGCAGCAGAAGACCATCGATGCGCTGCGGCAGCTCAACGGTTTCCGCCACGAACAGATCGACGACCCCGAAATCCAGAGCCGCATTGCCGCCTACGAGCTGGCCTTCCGCATGCAGAAGGCGGCCCCCGAGCTGATCGACGTTTCCAACGAATCAAAGGAAACGCTCGACCTGTACGGCGTGGGCCGCGAGAACGCCGTGGGCGGCGGCCGCGGGGGCGGCAACGGCGTCTATCACCAGTATTCCATGAACTGCCTGCTGGCGCGGCGGCTGGTGGAACGCGGCGTGCGTTTCGTCTCCATCCTGCACGCTTCGTGGGACCATCATTCGAATCTCGACAAGGAGCTGGCGTTCAACGCGGGGATGGCGGATCAGCCCGTGGCGGGACTCATCAAGGACCTGAAGCAGCGCGGGCTGCTCGATTCGACCATCGTGATGTGGGTTGCCGAGTTCGGCCGCACGCCGCTGGGCGAGAACCGGCCCGGCTTCAAGAGCGTGACGGGCCGCGATCACCATCCCTTTGCCTTCTCGATCTTCCTGGCCGGCGGCGGCATCAAGGGGGGCCAGGTCGTCGGCGAGTCCGACGAGATCGGCTGGAACATCGTCAAGGACCCCATTCATGTCAACGACTTCCATGCCACCTTGCTGCACCTGTTCGGCATGGACCACCTGAAGCTGACCTACCGGTTCCAGGGCCGCGATTTCCGTCTGACCGACGTGGCGGGCAAGGTCGTGCCCAAACTGCTGGCGTGAACCAGAGCACGGCGTCGGCGCGGTCGGAACTGGAAGGCGGAACAGAATCGCTTTGCCGAAATAATCGGAACTGAGTTTCCGAATTGGCCCAGGCGCAACCTGAAGAGCCCGTCATCTCGCGCACAAATCGCATATCTCCCTGGAGTTGAGCTAGCAGCACCGGGGAGGTTCCAGGCCCGGCATGACAAATGCTATTTCTGCCAGATTTTGCCTTGTTCAGGGATCGGTACGTGCAATCCACCCGCTTGGCAGAACCTACCGGGCACCATGAAGCACAAGGAGCTTCCCCCCATGCCGCGCAACAAGTTCGTCTCCCTCCTGCTGGTATTCGCCCTGCTCTTCGGGATGGTCAGCGTGACGCTGGCTGATGAAGGCACCGTCGTGAGCTTCGCCAAGGGCAAGCTGACCGTGAAGATCGGCGACAAGGACGAGGACGTTCCGCTCAAGGGCGTGAAGATCGTCGACGCCGGCGGCACCGCCATCAAGGGCAAGGACCTCACCAAGGCCCTCAAGAAGGGCGCCAAGGTCGACGTCAAGAAGGAAGGTGGCAAGGTCACCGAGATCGTTGTGAAGTAACGCGCTTCCAGCGACCTGCATCAGCGATCACGCATTGCATCGGCGATCGCTGTCAGAATTTCAGGCGTGGTTCTGCTCAAGCAGACAATCTGGAGTTGGCCGCAAGGCTGGCTCCAGATTGCTTTTTTATTGGCATTCAACGTTAGCCCGACGCGCAGGTTCGCCCGACGCGCCACCGTGCCAGCGAGGGTTCGCCCAACGCGCAAGTTAGCCCGAAGCGCCAGCGAGGGTTCGCCCGACGCGCAGGTTAGCCCGAAGCGCCAGGCGAGGGTTCGCCCGACGCGCAGGTTAGCCCGAAGCGCCAGCGAGGGTTCGCCCGAAGCGCCAGCAGGGTTCGCCAGCGAGTCACGAGACAAACTGTTCCAGGAACCGCTTGCTCTGCCGTAGCCCGCGCTTGCGGTCGTCGCGCGATTCCTCGAAAGCGCGGTCTTCGTGTTCGATGCAGACAGCGCCGCGGTAGCCCACGTCGCTGAGGGCCGCAAAGTAAGCGCCCCAGTTCACTTCCCCCAGCCCGGGCAGCTTGTCCGAGTGCCAGCCCAGACCCAGGATACCTTGCTCGTAGAGCTTGTCGCGGTCGATGATCGTATCCTTGGCATGCGCGTGGAAGATGCGATTGCCGAACTCGCGCACGCAGCGGGCACAGTCGATCCCCAGCCACACCAGGTGCGAAGGATCGAAGTTGAGCCCGAGCGACAGGCTGCCCAGCTCTTCGAAGACGGCCCGGAACGTCGCCGGGCTCATGGCCAGGTTCTTGCCCCCGGGCCACTCATCCGTCGAATACAGCATCGGGCAGTGCTCGATGGCCAGCTTCACCTTCTCCGATTCGGCATGATGGATCAGCTCGGGCCACACCTCCTGCAACACGGGCCAGTTGTCCTCAATCGTCTTGTCGGGATCGCGGCCAATGAATGTGTTCACCACGCTCACATCCAGCCGGGGCGCGGCGCTGATCACGCGCTTGAGATGATCGATGACAAAGAGGCGATGCTTCTCTTCGCCGTGGAGCGGGTTCGGGTAATAGCCCAGCCCGGAGATGGCCACGCCGTGCTTCTTGACCAGGTCCTTGATGCGGCCGATCTCGTCTTCGTTGAACCGGGTGACGTCGACGTGGGTGACGCCCGAATAGCGGCGGTCGCCTGCCCCGGGGGGCCAGCACATCAGCTCGACGCAGCCGAAGCCTTCGTCGGCGGCGAACTTGAAGACATCTTCCAGGCTCAGGTCGTACATGCAGGCGCTGACGAATCCCAGTTGCATGGAGGCATTTTCCTTTCGTTCAAACCCCGGCGGCGGCCGCCTTCATCTTTTCCAGCCCAGTCTTGGCCACGGCCAGCGGCTCTTGTTTCCAGTAGTCGCGGTTGAACAGTTCGAGTGACAGGTAGCCCTGGAAGCCCGTCTGCTTCAGGTCGCGCAGGATCTGCTTCAAGGGGGCCACGCCGTCGCCCGCGTGCACGCGCTGCGCGTCGTTGATGGCGGCGCGGGGCGGCTCGGCCGGATAATCGTTCATGTGGAAAGCACGCATGGCCCCGCCGTTGAGCTGCTTGAGGCCATTGAAGTCGTTGCCCCCCTTGTAGAGATGATAGACGTCGAGCAGGAGGCAGGCCTTGGGGTGCCCGCATTCGATGGCCACGTAGGCCACTTCGCCCAGGCGGCTCAGGTTGCGCGAGAAGCCCCAGACTTCGAGCTCGGCGGTGACACCTGCTTGATCGCCGATTTCAAGGAGCTTGCGATAGCGTTCGGCGGCTTTTTGCAGATCGAGGCCGGGCTCCTTGGTAGCCCCAACCGGGGGCGCGGCGAGGGCCGTGCCGCCAATCTGCCGCACCAGTTCCATCGAGCGTTTCGCTTCCTCGAGTCCCTTGTTGCGCTGGGCTTCGTCATCGACGATCCAGGCGGCAAAACCGATGGCGGAAGGGACCGCGAGCCCCTTGTCGGCGATGCGCCGGGCCAGGTCCTTGGTGGTGCCGCCCGACTTGACGTGGTCGTCGATCTCGCGAATCCAGGGCTCGATGCCGTCGTAGCCCGCCTTGGCGGCGATGTCGATCTTGGCAACCAGGTCGAGCTTGTCGGCGCGGATGGTGCTGGTGTTGAGGCAGTAACGGAATCCGGTCTTCGGCGCATCGGCAGCGGGCAGCGCAGCTGGGGCTGCTGCCAGCGCCGGCAAGGCAGCCAGGAACTGACGGCGTGTCGGCATGGAGTTCTCCTGTGTGGGAAGGACGCTGTAGTGTAGCGTAGGGGAAAGGCGAAACGCAAATACGGAGAGGATGGGCAGCGCGCAGAAAAAACCCCGCTGAACTTCCCGCAAGCAGGTCGAACAGCGGGGCCGGAACAGAGAAGAGGCCGTATGGGAGTTGATCTTACCCCCGCTGCCCGCGCAGTCAAGAATAAACTGGAAAATCAACGAGCCGACACACGAATCGCGGTGGTTAGCCCGACGCGAGAGGGGACGCGCCAGCGAGGGTTCCGACGCGAGAGGGTTCGCCCGTCGCGCCAGCGAGGGCCGGGCAACCGAGTTGAGGACAGTGGTTGCAATCAGCCCGCTCACACGTCTAAGCTGATGACGTTGCCCGCGAATCTCGCACTCTCGAGCAGACATGGCCGACCCGAACTTCGAAATTCTCTTTGAAGACAACCACTGTCTGGCGGCAGTCAAGCCGGCGGGCATCGCCACCACTCATTTCCAGGGCAAGCAGGCCACCTTCGACATGCTGGTCAAGGACTACCTCAAGGAAAAGTACGCCAAGCCGGGCAACGTCTTCCTCGGCATCGTGCATCGGCTCGACAAGCCGGTGTCGGGGGTGGTGCTGTTCGCGCGGACGAGCAAGGCGGCGGCCCGCCTCTCGGAGCAGTTTCGCAAGGGGTCGATCGAGAAGACCTACTGGGCAATGGTGGAGGGGCAGATCGACACCGCGGCCGGCTCGCTGGATGACTGGCTGCGGAAGGACGAGGGAGCGCGGCGCGTCGAGGTGGTCGAGGCGGGGCAACCCGGTGCGAAGCAGGCGCTTTTGCACTTCACCTGCAAGGCGGCCCGCGACGGGCTGACCTGGCTCGAGTTGCGGCCCCAGACGGGACGACGCCACCAGTTGCGAGCCCAGCTGGCCCATCATGGTCATCCGATTTTCGGCGACGCCAAGTATGGCTCGGTCAACCTGTTCGGCCAGGCGATCGGCCTGCACGCGCGGGCCTTGACCTTCCTGCATCCCATCCGCTACGAACCCATCACGCTGACGGCAGAAGTGCCCCGCCCCTGGCGCGGCAAGTTCGCCTATCTGTTGAATCCGCCGCCGGGCGTGTAACGCCCTCGCGTTCTCGAGTTGGCCCAACCCACCGGGGCTCGACGGCGATCAGCTACCTGGCCAGTCCGGTTTTTTCTGGCTTGCTGGATCGTCGACTCTCTTGCCCTAGCCGCTGGCGCTGTTACAGTGGACTCGTTACCCGCCGCGAAGCTCGCCCAAGACCGACCTGCCTGCCTTGGATCTCGTTCGTGCTGCCATCACGAGGTCTGTCATGATCAACTTTTTTTGCTCGAACTGCGGGCTCAAGTTCCAGGTGAAGACCCAGTTTGCCGGGCGGTCCAGCCGCTGCCCGACGTGCAAGGAACCGCTGGTCGTGCCTGAACCGAGCCAGACCGCGAAGCTGCCCGCGGGCGAGATCGAGGGGACGTCGAGCAGCCTGGCCCAGGCGGGCGTCCGCGAAGGGGTCAGCCTCGATCCCAAGGCACCTTCCCCCGGGCAGAAACCCGTGCGCGAGTTGCTCGCCAGGCGCACCCGGCAAAACGAACGCTACATCGTCGAAGGCGAACTGGCCCGCGGCGGCATGGGGGCCGTCCTCCGTGCCGTCGATTGCGACATCCGCCGCGAAGTGGCCGTCAAGTACCTGCTCGACCAGTCTGACCCCAAGAAGAAACTCCGCTTTGTCGAAGAAGCGCAGATCACCGGGCAGCTCGAACATCCCAACATCGTGCCCATCCACGAACTGGGCGTGGATGCCCAGAAGAAGCTGTTCTTCTCGATGAAGATGGTCAGGGGCAAGAGCCTGGCCCAGCTCATCGGCGAATGGCGGGCCGATCCGCGCAAGGCCGACCTGTCGCTCAGCCGGCTGCTCAACATCTTCAACAGCGTGTGCAATGCCCTGGCTTACGCTCACTCCTGCGGCGTCATCCATCGCGACCTGAAACCTGCCAACATCATGGTCGGCGACTTCGGCGAGGTGTACGTGATGGACTGGGGGCTGGCCAAGGTGGTCGGCAATTCTGCGGTGGGAGAGGAGCCCGCCGTCAACCTGGCCTCGACGAGCGTGTCGGCCTCGCGCACGGGCAAGATCCTGACCAGCCGCGAACCGGAAGCCGACCTCACGCAAGACGGCGCCGTGGTCGGCACGCCGGTGTACATGCCCCCCGAACAGGCCAGGGGCAAGGTCCACGAAATCGACGAGCGCAGCGACATCTATTCGCTGGGCGCGATCCTGTACGAGATGCTGGCCCTCGAACCCCCGATTGACAAGAACGGCGGCTATGCGGCCGTGCTCATTCGCGTGGTCGAGGACGAGATCTTGCCGCCCGAGAAACGCAATCCGCGCCGCGCGAAGGCGGGCCAGATCCCGCGCGAACTGTCGGCCATTGCCCTCAAGGCCCTCAACAAGAGGCCCATGGAGCGCTACCCGAGCGTCAAGGCGCTGCGC
>JBFWSD010000279.1:0-7450 GCA_050248575.1 Gemmataceae bacterium | reverse complement strand
CGCTGATCGTCTGTGCCGGCGAGTTCGGCCGCTCGCCCGACAACGGCCTGCGTGGCGGCGGCCGCAAGGTGGGCCGCGACCACAACGCCAAGGCCATGTCCATCTGGTTCGCCGGCGCCGGCGTCAAGAAAGGACACACGATCGGCGCCACCGACGAGCTCGGCGACCAGGCCGCCGAGGTCGTGCATCCCATTCGCGACCTGCACGTCACGCTCTTGCACTTGCTCGGCCTCGACGACAGCAAGCTGACCTATTTCGCCGAGGGCCGCTTCAAGCAACTCTCCCAGTTCGGCGGGCAAGTAATCCGCGAGATCCTGGCCTGAGCAGCCATTCAGCTTTGCCCAGAATGTCCGCGTCCCTTTTTTGATTCCCTCTCGAAACGGACGAAAGCAGGCGCTGCATCCCCGCTTGCGCAATGGAGGCCTATTTCTGTCTGCTCTTAGCCAGTGCAGCATTTTGCTTTGCGTCAAATCACCGGTCCCGAAGTGCGCAAAGTGCGCAAACAAACGCCTCAAGTCACGCTGGCGACACGACTTTCGCATCTGGTTGTGACACGGAGCGACATTGGTTGACAGAATCATTCGACACCTCCCGTCGCTGCGCAGCGGGCTAATTTCCCATAATCTTGCGCCGGGCCGGGGAAAAGTACGTGTCAGGTTTGTCTGTCCGCGGGGACAGCTTTGCCGAGAATGTCCGGGTCCGATTCCCTCTCGAATCGGACGAAAGCAGACGCTGCATCCCCGCTTGCGCAATGGAGGCCTATTTCTGATTGCTCTTAGCCATTGCAGGATTTTGCTTTGCGTAAGAACGCCGGCCCCGAAGTGCGCAAAGTGCGCCAACAAACGCCTCAAGTCACAGTGGCCAAACGAGTTTTGCATCTGGTGTTGGCACCGAGCGACATTGGTTGACAGTTCATCGACTCCTCCCGTCGCTGCGCAGCGGGCCAATTTCCCATAATTTAACCGCCCCGCTTGGCGGGGCGCGGGCAGCGAGGCACTCGAGACACAATTCGCGCGAAAGGGGGACAAATGTTTCGAAACACTCTGGTAGTGCTTGCACTTTGCGCCAGCGCCGCCACTGCCGCCGATGTGGAGAAGAAGACCTACGTTTACAAGACGGTCGACGGCGTCAAGGTGGAGGCCGACGTCTACCGCAGCGCCGACGACAAGGTGCAGCCCGTGGTGGTCTGGATCCACGGCGGCGCGCTGGTGAATGGCAGCCGCGCCCAGGCGCCGGGCAACCTCCGTGAGCTCTGCGCGAAGGAGGGCTACACCCTCGTCTCGCTCGATTATCGCCTGGCGCCGCAGGTGAAGCTGCCCGCCATCATCGACGACATCAAGGACGCCTTCCGCTGGCTGCGCGAAAAAGGACCCGAACTGCTGCACATCGACCCGAAGCGGATCGTCGTCACGGGCGGCTCCGCGGGCGGCTACTTGACCATGATGACCGGCATCTGCGTCGAGCCGAGGCCGCTGGCCCTGGTTGCCTACTGGGGCTACGGCGACGTCGACGGCGACTGGTACGTGAAGCCCTCGGAGCACTATCGCCAGCTGCCCCTGGTGAAGAAGGAAGAGGCGTACCAAGGCATCGACAAGCAGGTGGTGAGCGGCGCGACCACGCCTGAGGAACGCAAGGCCCGCAGCCGTTACTACCTCTACCTGCGTCAGAACGGGCTATGGACCCGCGAGATCACCGGCTTCGATCCGAAGGAGAAAGCGAAGCTCGATCCCTATTGCCCGGTGCGCAACCTGACCAAGGACTACCCGCCCATCTTGATGGTGCACGGCACGGTGGACACGGATGTGCCCTACGAGCTGTCGAAGGCCATGGCCGACGGCCTGAAGAAAGCGGGCGGCAAGCACGAGCTGATCACGGTCCCCGACGCAGGCCATGGCCTGTCCGGCGGCGACCCGAAGCTCGTCCGCGCCGCCCACGAACGGGCTCTGGACTTTATCCGGGAGCAACTGAAGTGACTTACTCACCAGCCTCATTCCCAATTTGACAATCGTCGTGCCAATGGGAAGCGGGCTGCCCGGCCGCGGCGCGACTGTTAGGATGGAGCCTGACTCGTTGCTTTCTCTTCGGGGGTTCCTCATGAACAGGTTCCAGATCGTTCTTCTGTGTGTGGTGGCGGCCCTGCTCGCGGAATCTTCCTCGGCCCGGGCCGGGGCTCGCGACGTCAAGGTCACCACCGATCAGACCATCGATAACAGCTCGCTCGAAGCGATCGTCCGCGACGTCTTCGCCAGGAGCGGGGCCAAGACCAACGACGAGAAGGCCATTGCCCTCTACGAATACCTGCACCAGGCCATCTTCCTCTACGCCTATCCCACCGAGAGCAAGCCGCAGTCCGTCGGCCCGCTCAAGATGATCAACGTCTACGGCTGGGGACTGTGCGGCGGGCAGCACACCGTCCTCAAGGCCCTCTTCGAAACCGCGGGCTGGAAGTGCCGCTATGTCGGCTGGGACGGCCACACCACCATCGAGGTCTACTACGACGACCGCTGGCACTACTTCGACGTCTTCCTCAAGTGCTACTACTGGAGCAAGGACAAGTCGCACGTGGTCAGCCAGGACGAGATTGCCGCCGACGCGTCGATCGTCCGCGACGCGGTGAAAGAGGGCCGGGCCGCCCGCCAGAACCTCTGCTGCGGCGATACCATCGACGGCGTGATCAGCGGCATCAAGACCCGCAAGGTGGTTGGCGATTCCAAGGGCTGGGCCTCGGTCACCTGGCGCGATCAGAACTACCGCACCGCGCTCGATCTGCCCGCGGGGGCGGCCCTCAAACTGGAATGGAAAGCGGAGAAAGACGGCTTCGCCACCACGGGCAAGCCGCCCGTACATACGTGCGGCAACAAGGACTTCCGCTTGGACGCCGTGCTCGGGCCGCTCTTCGAGCATTACGGCCCGCGCGGCTTTGCGACCGGCTCGTTCATCTATCAGCCCGACTTTTCGAAGCCGGCCGACGTGGCCGACCTCGAGCTGAAGAACGTTTCGGCCAGCGACGGCAAGCTGGTCGCCAACGGCAACGGCAGCGTGATCTTCAAGCTGCCCTTGCCCTATGCCTGGGTCTCGGGCCAGGTCGACGCGGTCTTCGCCGGGGGCAAGGGGCAGCTGGCCCTCTCCACCGACGGCGGCAAGACCTGGAGCGACGTGCCCGGCGGCAAGCTCGACGGGCTGGTCAAGCAGCACTACGACGTCTGGCTGAAGGCCGACTTCACGGGCAAGCTTGAGAAACTGCGCGTGGATGCCGCCGTCGAACACAACCGGGGCTCGCTTCCCTACCTCGTGGTGGGCAAGAACAAGATCACGGTCAGCACAGAAAAGAACGAGCTGCCCAGGGGCGCCAGCCTGGTGGTGACTTACACCTACCAGGAAGCAACGGCCCCGGCGAAGCGGCAACGCTACGACGGCAACGGCGTGAAGTATGGCGAGGTGAAGACGGTGACGAAGGAGATCACGTCGCTGCCCTACAGCTTCGAGATCGAGGTGGGCGGCAACACGCCTCCGAAGATGCTGGCCCTCGAGCGCAAGATCGCGGGCAAATAGCCCGCTCAGCGGGCGGGCGCCGGCTGGTTGGCGAACTGCTTTTCCCAGTTGAGGTTCTGCTCGGCCTCACGCAGGGCGGGCTCGGCAGCATCGAGATCCTCGGCGCGGAAGCCGGCCTTCGCCAGATAGCCACGCGCCAGGGCGCGCGGATCGGGGGGCAA
The DNA here is from genome assembly GCA_050248575.1 of Gemmataceae bacterium. GTDB lineage: Bacteria > Planctomycetota > Planctomycetia > Gemmatales > Gemmataceae > JBFWSD01. The sequence goes on along the minus strand of JBFWSD010000279.1, from coordinate 3,737 downwards.
AGGGGGAGGGCCATTGCGCCGGCCCGGTCCCGGATACCGGGCCATCTCGGCCAGATGGGTGCCGTCGGGCGATCCGAAGGTGCCGCCCGAATCGGTGCCCACGCGCACGTTGGGGGGCGGCTGCACTTCCGGCATGCGCGTCCCCAGCGCGGTCAATGCTTCCCGCTGAGCCACCATCTTGCCCAGTTCGAGGCTGAGAATCGCGGCCAGCTCGCCGTCGGTCTGGCACTTGCGCACCAGCCCTTCGGTCACGTAAACGCGCCAGGTGCCGACCGGATCGAGACTGCTCGTGACTTCCGGGCGCGGATCGCCCAGCGTGCTGAAGACGGGCTTCAGGCCGATCTGCGGATTGCAGGCGATGAGCTTCCGGCCCAGCTGATCGACGCGCGAAGCCGATTCCACCGAAGCCGGCGCCCCCGAGAGGGCCACATGCCGCGGCGGCGCTGCCGGCGCCTGGCTGCCAAAGAGCGACGGCGGCACCTGCTCGGTGCGGGCCAGGTCTTCGTTGAGACAGCCCGCGAGCAGCACGGGCGTCAAAGCCAGTTTCGCCAGTCTGTACGCATTGCCGGTCTTGCCTGCCATCGCGCACCTCCGCCTGCAGATTCCTGGACGGCAGGGAGATAGCAAGGCGAACGATCTGTGTCCAGCACAATGCGCGTGAACGCAAAAGCGGCGGCTTGTGACAGCACTCATCGAGAATGCAGGCGGGCACACAGCACGCGCGGATGGCGCGAATAGTCGAAGATGGTAGGGGCCAGTTCAAAGAGCCCGGTCTGTTCGAGTCGCGCCCGCGCGGGCTGCTCCTGGGGTGCGCCTATCTCGAGGATGAGGTGCCCGCCCGGCTCGAGTCGATCCGCGGCCCCGGCAACGATGCGGTCGAAGATGGCAAAACCATCCGCGCCGCCATCGAGCGCCGCGTGCGGCTCGTAATCGCGCACCCCGGGCTGCAGCCCGGCAATGTCGCCGGTCGGTATGTAGGGCGGATTGCTGACAATGAAGTCGAAGCGTTCGCCCGCCGCAACCGGTGCGTAAAGATCGCCGTGCACGAAGCGGATGCGCTCGGCCGCACCGTGCGTGGCGGCATTGCGGCGGGCCACCGCCAGCGCTTCCTGACTTTGATCGACCGCGGTCACCTGGGCTTTCGAATGCTGCTGGGCGATGGCCACCGCCAGGTTGCCCGAACCGGTGCCGAGATCGAGAACGCGCGGCTCCGGCATTTCCTTGGCTAACCGCAAACACTCCATGACGACGAACTCACTCTCGGGCCGCGGAATGAGGACGGCCGGGCCAACTTCAAAGCGCAGTGCGAAGAACTCCTTCCGGCCCACCAGATAGGCGACCGGGCAGCCCTCGATGCGGCGGCGGACCAGCTCGCGAAAGCGTTGCCGCGCGGCCTCGGCGGCCAGTTCTTCGTAGCGCGTATATAGCTCGATTCGCTGGCAGCCCAGCGCGTCGGCCAGCAGCACTTCGGCATCGAGGCGCGCCGATTCCGAGCCCTTGTCGGCCAGGAACTTTGCTGTCCAGTCGAGCAGCCGGCCAATCGTCCATTCCTGGTCGGTGCTGGTCATGAGTTTGCTCCTACAGACTCCTACCCTGCCCCATGTTTGTGTTCGATGTTGGGCGTTCAATGTTCGGTGTTCGGGTTTGGGCTTTCTACTCTGTTCGATGGTTGGATGTTGGGAAATTCCGCTCTTCATTCTCGCGGAAATGGCCAACCATTCAAACCCGAACATCCAGCATCGAACAGCGAACGTCCAACATCGAATCCGTTACGCCTCGCCCAGCCTCTGCTTCTTGTCGAAGTCCTTGAGAGCCTGCACCAGGTCGCCCATTTCGCCGGCCACGATGCTGTCGAGCTTGTAGAGGTTCAGGTTGATGCGGTGGTCGGTGACGCGGTTCTGCGGGAAGTTGTAGGTGCGGATACGGTCGGAGCGGTCGCCGGAGCCGATCAAGGTGCGGCGCTGTTCGGCGCGCTGGCTGTGCAGCCGCTGCTGCTGGCGTTCGTAGAGCCGCGAACGCAGAAGGCGCATGGCCCGTTCGTAGTTCTTGTGCTGGCTGCGCTCGTCCTGGCACTTGATTTCCATTTCTTCGGGAGTGCCCTTCTTGTACCAGATGCGCACGGCGGATTCGGTCTTGTTGACGTGCTGGCCGCCGGCGCCGCCGGCGCGCATGCGTTCCCATTCGATGTCTTCGTTCTTGAGGTCGACCTGGGCCTCGTCGGGCTCGGGCAGCACTGCCACCGTGGCCGCCGAGGTGTGGATGCGGCCCTGCGTCTCGGTCTTGGGCACGCGCTGCACGCGGTGGCCCCCGCTCTCGTAGCGGAAATCGCGGAACACACCGTCCCCGGAGATACCGAAGGTGATTTCCTTGAAGCCGCCCTGCTCGCCGTGGCTGAAAGAGATGTCCTCGACGCGCCAGCCGCGATCGCGGGCGTAGTGGCTATACATGTTGTAAAGGTCGCCCGCGAAGAGGGCCGCTTCGTCGCCGCCCGTGCCGGCGCGGATTTCCACGATGATGCTGTCGACGTCTTCTTCCGGCTCGACCAGCAAGAGCTCCTCGAGCTTGTCTTGCAGCTGCTGGCGGCGCTCTTGCAGCTTGGCCAGCTCGTCCTCGAAGAGGACACGCATGTCGGCGTCGCTCTCGCTGGCCAGTGACGCCTCCAGCGCGGCAATCTCTTCTTTCGCCTTGCGAAACTCGAGGTAGGGCTTGATCTGCTTGGCCAGCGTGCCGTGCTCCTTGGCCACGCGCGCGAAGCGATTGCGGTCGGCAATCACGACCGGGTCCGCGAGCTGCTCTTCCAGCTCGCGATGTCTTACCACTGATTTCTCAAACGTGTCCCACATGTCAATGTTCGTTGGGGTACTGCTAACGCTCGGTGCTCTGGAAAGAAACGAACGAACGGCCACAGAGGAAGAAACACAGAGAGACACCAGCGGACACAAAGTCTACGCAACTTACTCTCTTTGCATCGAACTCTGCGTTCTCTGTAGCGCGTAAAAAAGACAAAAGGAAAAAGCCGGAACAGGTCCGACTTTTTCCTTTTGTCTGGGTGAGCGTACCTACTTGGCTTCTTCGACGGCCGGGCCCTTGCGCTTCCAGTTGTACTTCTTCTGGAATTTTTCGACGCGGCCCGCGGTATCGACGTACTTCATCTTGCCGGTGAAGAACGGATGGCACGCCGAGCAGATTTCCACGGTGATGTTCTTGCGCGTGCTGCGCGTGGTGAAGACGTTGCCGCAGCCACACGTCACCTTGGTTTCGTTGTATTCGGGATGGATGCCCTTCTTCATATCTCCTCCGCCTGCTTCGAGAACTAATCGCTATATTGTAGGAAACCGGGCCGGCTACGGACAAGAGGGGACTAACATCCTCTCGAATTGCGATCTAGAATCGGATAGGCGCCGATCCTAACTCGCGAGGTGGCGATGTCACTATTCCGCATTCCGCTCCTGACCGAGGCCGGGCAGCCCACCTGGATCGACGACGTGGACCTGTCGGCCCTCTTGTTGCAAGCCGGAAGCACGCCAGATGTTACGGCATTGCTCGCCCTCGATCATCATCAGCCCCTCCCGGTGCAGTGGCTGCCTTGCGGATTGCCTTCGAGCGTGAGCGGGCACACGCGCGGTGCCATCCTCATCGGCCCCGCCCGCGGCCCGGTCAGTTTCTTTGTCCGCACCGGTGAAGGGCAGGCCGCCGCCTCCGATGCGCCCGCCGCCGTCAATATCAAGGAATCCGAC
>JBFWSD010000278.1:0-7451 GCA_050248575.1 Gemmataceae bacterium | reverse complement strand
CAGAAGCCGGGCTTCTTCTGCCGCTTCCCGGGCAGACTTTCAATGCAAAGTCAGCTGCAATTCTGAATTCTGAACGCTGAATTATCCTGGTCCGTGACCGTAGATGTGCTGGATGGGGGTCTTGTGGCCCCAGGCGATGTCGTCGCGGGCGAGGCCAAAGACGGCAGCGATCCGATCGCGTTCCTGCGGGCTGGGCGTCCAGCGGCCGAGGACGATGGCAAACACGCGTTGCTCCTCCAGCCCGGCTTTCTCGGCGAGTTGCTTGGCCGTCAAGTCATGCTCGCGGCACAGCTGATCGACGTTTCTTGGCTGTTCCATGGGTCTCCACCTCGGCTCATGGACTGCGGCCAAATTGCGGCCCGTGACCATACACGTGGGTGATCGGATTCTTGTGCCCGAAGGCGATCTGTTCGCGGGTCAGCCCAAAGACGGCGGCAATACGATCCCGTTCCTGCGGGCTGGGTGTCCAGCGTCCTTCGACGATCGCCTGCAGCCGTTTGATGTCGAGGGCAGCCTTGTCGGCCAGTTCCTTGAGGGTGAGCCTTTGCTCCTGGCAAAGCTCTTCCAGTCCGCGCACGGCGTCATCCATCGGGATCCTCCTTGCATCAGTCTAGCAGAGGCTATCCGGAAATACCAAGAAGCCCGGCCTCTTGGATTTACGGGAGCGAAAAATCGCGGAATACGCCGAGAAGCCGGACTTCTTCTGCCGCCTTCCGGAGAGTCGATCAGAATGCAGCAACCAGCCCCTCTTCTGCATTGCTCACATCACCCTATCTTCGGCCCAGGGGTGGCGGCGGCCCGTGTCGTACTCCTTGTACTCGACGTCCACCGGATCGTGGATCTTCTGCGGATCGAAGGCGGTGTTGAGGTTGCGCAAGAGCGGCACGATGTCGGGCTGTTCGTAGCCCACGCCGCGGATCTCGAAATAGTCCTTGTTGACGTCGATGATCTGGAAGCGGTCCTTCCAGACGCGGACCTTGCGCAGCGTTCTCAGCTCGGCGCGGGTGCGCTTGAGAAACTCGAGCGTCCCGGGCAGGTCCGCATGATCGTGGCTGGCAAGGGGCTGGGACATGGCAACAAGCTACTGCGAGTCTTCCAGTCGTTGCGCGATGCCGGCCACGCGCAACTTGCGTTTGCAGCCCGGGCAGTTGAGCTGCGGCGACGACTTGGCCACCGCCATCTCGAAAATGGCCAGGCAGGCCGGACAGTTGCCCACGTAGGTCGGCGTTTCGGTGCTCTTGCCGAACAGCTTCTGGATCGCGCTGGCCGTGCGCCGGCTCGATTGCCAGACGGTGACCAGCAACGGGTTGGCGTCGAACCCGTCCACGGCGACCAGGTAGATGCGGCCGTCGCCCGCTCCCACCGCGAGCTGGGCGCCGGAAGGGGAACGGGACGCACACTGGATCTGCTGCTCAATGTTGATCGAGCAAATCTCTTCGAAGGCGGGCACACTGACCAGTGTCAGGTGGCCGGTGGCCTCGCCAATGACCAGGGCCTGCCCATCGAGCAGGAAGCAGCAGCAGTTGACCGCATCGGTGATCTGCGTCGTGAACTTGACGGCGCGGGCTTGCAGGTCCCAGAGGAAGACAGCGCCGTCGCGGCCGCCCGTGATGGCCCAGTGGCCGTCGGGCGACACCGCTCCCGACAGGACACGGTCTTCGTGGCCTGGAAACTCGCAGACCTGGCGATGCAGGTTCATGTCCCACATCCGCACGCTCTTGTCGTGCGACCAGGAGAGGAGGAAGCGGCTATCGGGCGTCATGGCGCAGCCCGTGACGATGTCGGAGTGGCCGGCCAGGGTGCGGCCCTCGTGCTTGGGACGCCAGATGATCAGGTTGCTGTCCCAGGAGGCAGTGACCAGCGAATCGCCGTCGTTGATGTAAGCAATGTGCGAGATGGGGCGGGTGTGGGCCAGGAACGTCGATGTTTGCGGATCGCCGCGAATGCCCATGGCGGGCTGCCCGGTGCCAAAGTCCCAGTGGGCCAGCAGACCGTCCAGCGAACCCGACAGGAAGTGCTTGCCGTCGGCCGCGATGGCGCAGGCCGTTACCGGACGATTGCTCACCTGGTAGTGTCGAACCAGGTCGCCATTGGCTGCATCCCACAGCCGCACGCAGCCATCCCAGCCGCCGGAGAGGATGAACTGGCTGTCGGGCGAATAAGTGCAGGACAGCACCTCGTCGCCGTGGCCGTCACCGTTCATTCCGGTTTCCAGCAACCGTAAGCTCGGCACCGCTCGTCACTCCTCGAGAACTTGGCTTCTCTTCTAAACATACCTTCTCTTGGCGGGCTTGGCTATGCAGAATCGACGTTACATGTACATGAACAAGGTGTTAAGCGCCTCTGCCAGCGTCGGATGGGCGAAGATGCCGTTCTCCAGCGCCGTGTAGGGCAGCTTGCCCATGATGGCGATTTGCAGCATCGCCATCACCTCGCCCCCTTCCAGGCCGAGCACCGCGGCGCCCAGGATGTGCTTGGTGTCCATATCCACGATGGCCTTCATGAAGCCGCGCGACTCGTCCACTTCGAGGGCCCGCGCCACCCACTCCATGGGGATCTTGGCGACCTTGATATTCTTGCCCGACGCTCTGGCTTCGGCCTCGGTCATGCCCACACGCCCGAGTTGAGGATCGATGAACACGGTGTAGGGGATCAGCCGGCCCGTCGTGACGGCGTTGCCCGCTTCGAGCAAGTTGGTCTTCAGGATCCGGTAGTCGTCATAGGAGACGTGGGTGAACATCGGCCCGCCGTTGACGTCGCCGATGGCATAGATGCCCTTCACCTTGGTCTCGAGCTTCTCGTTGACGGGCAAGAAGCCGCGCTGATCGATCTGGAGGCCCGTCTGGTCGAGACCGAGTGTGTCGGTGTTGGGCACGCGGCCCGCGGCGGCCAGCAGCTGGGAACCGCTCAAGGTCTTCTCGCCTGAGGGAGTCTTGATCGTCAGGCGGATACCGGCCCCATCTTTCTCGGCGCGGACAGCGGTGCTCTCGAGATAGAGTTCGAGGCCATCTGCGCGCATGATCTTGGCGACCTCGTCGGAAACATCCGGGTCTTCGCGGTCGAGCAGTCTGGGGGCACGCTGGATCACCGAGACCTTGCTGCCGAAGCGGCGAAACATCTGCCCAAATTCGAGGCCGATGTAGCCGCCGCCCAGCACGAGCAGATGTTCCGGGACCTTGTCCAGTTCCATGATCGACGTGGAATCGAGCGTGGGCACCTGGTCGATGCCGGTCACGGGCGGCAAGACGGGCCGCCCGCCCACGTTGACGATGACCGTGTCGGCCGACAGGGTGCGCGTGCCCCCGTCGTTCAGCTTGACCGCCACGGTCTTGCTGCCCGTGAAGCGCGCGTCGCCGAAGATCAACTCGACGTTCTTGGCCTCTTTCAAGCTGGATTCGCCGCCCGAGCGAAAGCTGGCGACGATGGCGCGCTTGCGCTCGCGGACTTTGACCAGGTCGACCGACAGGTTGCCAGTGTTGACGCCGTAATCGGCGCCGCGCCGGGCCAGGTAAGCAACACGACCGCTTGCGACCATGGTCTTGGTGGGCGTGCAGCCGTAGTTGACGCAGGTGCCGCCGACGAAGCGGCGTTCCACAATGGCGGTCTTCTTGCCCGCCTTGTCGAGCTCCAGCGCCAGCGGCTTGCCTCCCTGCCCGGTGCCGATGATGAGGAATTCGAAATGGTCGGCCATGATCCGCCTCCGCGAGGTAAGAAGAAAGTCGCTGCAGGCATCCTATGAGTCGGCGGCGTGACGACACGCCCTTGTGTGCCGCGGCAGTAGCACGGGCCATGGCACGGACGTTGCAAGTACGTTTCGTGTCGGTTGCGACCGGCACTGTCTGACGGTTGACACTGCCGGGCACCGGTATACGATGCTCTAGGCGTTGATACGGCGGCTGATGGAGCAGTGCGTCGTGCTTTCCCCGGCATGTTGCGGCACTGGATGTGCCGTGCATCATTGTCCCGCTCGGAGAAGCACGCATGGCTCGTCACCCCGGCACGCAGACCATCTCCCTCGCCGAGTCCTTTCGCGAAGTCCGCGAACGCACCGAGAAGCTGTGCGCGCCTCTCGAGGTCGAGGACTTCGTCATCCAGTCGATGCCTGACGCCAGTCCGGTGAAGTGGCATCTGGCGCACACGAGCTGGTTCTTCGAGACGTTCGTGCTGGCGCGGACGCCGCGCTACCGCCCGTTCCATTCGCAGTACTCCCATCTGTTCAATTCGTATTATCACGCAGCCGGGCCGCGCTGGTCACGGCCCGAGCGCGGTATCCTGTCGCGGCCCACGGTGGCCGATGTGTTTCGCTACCGCAGCCACGTCGACGAGATGATGGACGACTTGCTTCGCTCGCCGAACATGACCGAGGAGCTGGCCGACGTCGTCATTCTCGGGCTGAATCACGAGCAGCAACATCAAGAACTGATCCTGACCGACATCAAGCATGCGCTGTGGTGCAATCCGTTGCGGCCCGTCTACCGGGCCACGCTGATCGACCAGGTGTCCCGGCAGCCGCTGGAATTTCTCGAGTTCGAGGGGGGCGTGGTCGAGATCGGCCACGACGGACACGGGTTTGCCTTCGACAACGAGCGTCCCCGGCACCAGGTGTTCCTGCGCCGCTATCAGCTGGCGAATCGTCTGGTGAGCAACGAGGAATACCTGGGCTTCATGAAGGATGGGGGCTACGAGCGGCCCGAGCTCTGGCTCTCGGATGGCTGGGCAGCCCGGCAAGAATACGACTGGACGGCGCCTCTCTACTGGGAGCTCGACGACGTGGGCCAATGGTGGCAGACCACGCTCACGGGGGTGCGGCCCGTCGAGCCCAACGAGCCCGTTTGTCATATCGGCTTCTACGAAGCCGCCGCCTACGCGCGCTGGGCCGGGGCCCGCTTGCCGAGCGAGGCCGAATGGGAACACGCCGCCGCCGGCGAACCCGTGCACGGGTCTTTCCTGGAAGCCGAACGGCTTCATCCCGGCGATTGCGACGAGGTGAATGGCCCGCTGCGTCAGCTCTTTGGCGAGGTCTGGCAGTGGACGGGCAGCCCGTATGTTGGCTACCCCGGCTATGAGCCGCCCGCCGGGGCGCTGGGCGAATACAACGGCAAGTTCATGTGCAATCAGCTCGCCCTGCGCGGCGCATCGTGTGCGACGCCGCGCAGCCACGCCCGGGCTACCTACCGCAACTTCTTCCCGGCGCCTGCGCGCTGGCAGTTCACCGGCCTTCGACTGGCCAAGGATGCATGATGACGCGAAGCAACCAGGCGGTGCTGCCCCTGCACGATCAATCCACGTCGCGCGCCGGCATGCGCCGCGAGGTGCTCGATGGGCTGCGCGATACGCCCCGGCGCATCTCGAGCAAGTTTTTCTATGACGAGGCCGGCTCGCGCCTGTTCGATGAGATCTGCGACCTCGACGAGTATTATCTCACGCGCACCGAGCTGGGCATCATGCGCGATCAACTCGGCGACATGGTGCGCGTGCTGGGCAGCAACTGCCGGCTCATCGAGTTTGGCTCGGGCTCGAGCCTGAAGACGCGCATGCTGCTCGATCGGCTGCACCAGCCGCACTCGTATGTACCGATCGACATCTCGCGCGACTATCTGCGTCAGGTGGCGCAGGAACTGGCCCGGCAATATCCCCATCTGGATATTGTGCCGGTGTGCGGCGACTTCACGCAGCGGCTGGATCTGCCCAGGCCGGAACAGCCCGCGGCGCGGCGCGTGGTTTATTTCCCTGGTTCGACCATCGGCAATTTCACGCCGCACAGCGCGGTTTCGCTGTTGCGGCAGGCAGCGCGGCTGGTCGGCCCGGGCGGCGGGCTGCTCCTTGGCGCGGACATGAAAAAAGACCCGACCGTCATCACCCGCGCCTACAACGATGCCAAGGGCGTGACGGCCCGTTTCAACCTCAACTTGCTAACGCGGTTCAACCGCGAACTGGGCGCCGACTTCCAGGTCGATCAGTTCTGGCATCATGCCTTTTACAATGCCCGCGAGGGCCGCATCGAAATGCACCTGGTCAGCCAGTGCGACCAGTCCATTCGCCTTGGCAGCGAGACCGTCTTCCTTGGTGAAGGGGAATCGATCCATACCGAGAACTCGTACAAGTTCACCCGCGGGCAGCTGGAAAGACTCGCTGCCGAAGCAGGTTTCCGGCTGCTGCACGATTGGACCGACGAGCAGCGCTATTTCAGCGTCAACTACTTCACAGTGGCTTCAGCCAGCTGATCGCCTGTGCAAGAGACCTTCGCAAGTCTCTCGGCGTTTCTGTGGTGCCCTTACAGGGGGGCGCAAAGAAAACCGGGAGCCTTTGCGGCTCCCGGTTCGAGATCACTTCTACTTTCTTCACGCTCAGATGAGTTCTTGCAGGGGCTCGACGCCAGGATCGACGGGCGAGTGGGGCCGCCCGTTCGGGTCGAACTCGCGCACCTGGCTGACGTTCAGCCCGATGTTGTGATAAAGGGTGGCGAAGATCTCCTGGTGGGTGACGGGCCGCTTCACGGCGTGTTCGCCGTACTTGTTGGAAGCGCCGATGACCTGTCCGGTCTTCATGCCGCCGCCCGCCATCACCGCTGCGTTCAGCTGCGGCCAGTGATCGCGGCTGTTCATCTTGTTCAGCTTCGGGGTGCGGCCGAACTCGCCCCAGCACACGATCGACACGTCCTTGTCGAGGCCGCGCTCGTGCAGATCGGTCACCAGCGCCGTGAGGGCCGTGTCGAGCAGCGGGAAATCCTTCTTGGCCTGGACGTAGTTCATACCGTCGCCGCCGTGCCAGTCCCAGCGGCTGAAGTTGAGGGAGACCACGCGGGCTCCGGCTTCGACCAGCCGGCGCGCGATGCAGAAATTCCGCACCATGCGCGGGGCGCCGTCACGCTCGAAAGCCGGATCGTTGACGCCGTAGCGTTCGACGACCTTCGGATTTTCCTTCGACAGGTCGAGCGCGTCGACCAGCTTGGAATCGGTGAGGATGCCCAGTGCCTGCTGGCGATACGCGTCCATGCCGTCCATGACGCCGCCGACATCGATCTGGCGATTCATGCTATCGAAGGCCTGGAGCAGACCGACGCGGTTGTTGAGCCCTTCGAGGGTGACGCCGTTGAGCGTCATGTTGTCGGACTTGAGGTTGTTTTCCTTGCCGCCGACCAGGCGGAAGGGGGAATGGGCCAGGCCGAGATAACCGCCCGAGCCGGGATCGCCCCAGCGGCGCTCGCCGGTGCGGTACATCATGGTCATGTGCGGCGGCATGGCCTGATTGACCGGACCAAGGGCCTTGGAGACCCAGGCGCCGGCGGCGGGCCAGTAGTCGGGATTCATCGGGTTCTTCCGGCGGCCCGTCATGCACTGGTAGGCGTCGTGATCGCCCGCGTTGTCGACCAGCGAGCGGATGACCACGAACTTGTCCATCATGGCCGCGATCTTGGGGAAGAGCTCGCAGATCTCGATGCCGGGCACGCG
>JBFWSD010000277.1:0-7458 GCA_050248575.1 Gemmataceae bacterium | reverse complement strand
TTCGTACAGTGGCCATGATCGATTGCTGACTCTGTAACCATCTGAGATTTCAGTGTTTGCGGCATGAGCAGCAGAATGCGCAGCGCGTTGCGCCGGGAGATGATTTACGACTCCTACAATCTGCTATCTGGTCGATTTCTGGTTGGTCGCCTGGCGAGGTATTCTCATGGGCAAGTCGCGGCCGCACCGGTCAGCGGCGAATGACCTGTTAGCACTCTTGCCCGCCGACGATCTGAATCGTCTCTTGCCCAAGCTAAGTCAGATCCCTCTCCAGACCAGGGACGTTCTTTATCAGCCCAACGTGCCCATCGATTACATCTACTTTCCTGAGCGGGGCATGGTGTCGCTGGTGGCGCTGATGGAAAGCGGCGCGCGCATCGAGGTGGCCACCATCGGCGCGGAAGGGCTGGTTGGCTTGCCCGCCGTGCTGGGGGTGGAAACAGCCACGGTACAGGCCATGGTGCAGATGCCGGGCACGGCGTTACGCATCGCTACCGGGGTCTTTCGCGCCGAGATGGCCCGCCTGGCAGCGTTGCGGCAGCTGCTCACTCTTTATCAGGGCGCTTTTCTGTTCCAGGTGATGCAGACGGTGGCCTGTAACGGCTTGCATCCCATCCGCCAGCGCTGCTGTCGCTGGTTGTTGCTCAGTCACGATCGGGCCCAGCGCGACGAGTTTCCCCTCACGCACGAGTTCCTCGCCCTGATGCTGGGAGTGCGGCGCTCGAGCATCACCGAAGTCCTTCGCCCCTTGCAGGCCAAGGGACTGATCCGCTACCAGCGCGGCACTTTCAGGGTCCTCGATCGCCGTCGCCTGGAAGGCACCTGTTGCGAATGTTATCAGCGCGTGCGGCAGGAATATGAACGGCTGTTCGGCTGACAAACTGCCGCGCTCCGCGGGGTGAACGCGCTGGCGGTCTGGCGTATAATGAAGGGATTCCCGACTGCCAGACGCGAGAACCACGCATGAGTGATCTGAAGATCGTTCGTTACCCCCATCCGGCCTTGCGCGCCAAGGTGACACCGCTCACCACCATCGACAAGCAGGTGAGGCTGCACGCCGAAAAGATGCTCGAGCTGATGTACGAGGCGCACGGGCTTGGCCTGGCGGCCAACCAGGTGGCCCTGCCCTATCAGCTGATCGTCGTGAATCCGACCGGCGACCCGGAGCAGAAAGAATTCGAACGCGTGCTCATCAACCCCGAGATCATCGAGAAGAAGGGGAGTATCGAAGGGGAGGAGGGCTGCCTCAGCTTCCCGGAACTCTATCAGAAAGTCCGCCGCGCCCGCACCTGCAAGGTTCGCTATTTCAACCTGGAAGGATTGGAGATGGAAGCCGAGGCGCACGAGCTGGCGTCGAGGCTGTTTCAGCACGAGGTGGATCATCTGCACGGGGTGCTATTCATCGACAAGATGGGCTTCCTGGCCCGGCGCAGCAGCCGCGCCGCCCTCGAGGAACTCGAGCGGCAATATCGCAAGGGCCAGGAACGCGGCGAGAACCCGCCCGAGATGGCACTCTGAATTAGCTCGCTGCGCCAAATGAGGAGCGAGCCCGCCGCGCCGCCAGCGCGAGAAAAGTTGCAAGCGAGGGGAACCTGCATGCGTGTCGTGATGATGGGGACCGGTGAGTTTGCCGAGCCGACCTTTGACGCGCTCCTGGCGAGCGGGCACGAGGTGGCCGGGCTGGTCACCAATCCCGATCGTCCTGCGGGCAAGCACCGCGAGATGCTCCGCGGTATGAAGAAGATCGCCCTGGCGCGCAACGTGCCCGTCTTTCAGCCCGAGAGCATCAACACCCCCGAAGGAGTCGCCGGGCTGGCAGCTTTCCGCCCCGAACTGCTCGTGGTCGCTGCCTACGGGCAGATCCTCTCGAATGAAGTGCTCTCGGTCCCCCCCCTGGGGGGCGTCAACGTCCATGCTTCGCTGTTGCCGAAGTACCGCGGCGCGGCCCCCATCAACTGGGCCATTTACCACGGCGAGACGAAAACCGGCGTGACCATCATCCGCATGTCCGTGTCTCTCGATGCGGGCGACATGTTGGCCCAGGAAGCCACCGACATTCTGCCCGATGAAAACGCGGGCGCGCTGGAAGTCCGGCTGGCCCCCCTGGGCGCACGGCTGGCTCTCGACATCGTCAACCGACTGCAAGCCGGCCCGGTCGACGGGCAGAAGCAAGACAAGTCGCACGTGACCAAGGCGCCCAAGCAGACCAAGGCACACGGCCTGATTGACTGGAACCGTTCAGCAGAACAGGTGGCCAACCAGATTCGTGCGATGCAGCCCTGGCCAACGGCGTACACCTTTCTCCACCGGGCCAATCATCCACCGCTGCGCGTCATTGTCTTTCGCACGGGCAACAAGATCGTGGCTCCTTCAGGTGCGGATCATCCGCCCGCAGGCTCCGTTCTAGGCCTGACCGACAACGACCACCTCTGGCTGGCCACCGGAGCCAATACTGGTATCGCGCTGGCCGAGCTGCAGCCCTCGGGCAAGAAACGCATGAGCGCCGCCGATTTTCTCCGTGGTCATCCGCTCGAGCCCGGCGCGCACTTCGGGCCGGAATCCGCATGAAGGGTGATTTGCCACGCTTTGCGGGCAAGAAACACACGGCGCGCAGCCTCGCGCTCGCGGTGCTGCTGGAGTGCCGCGCCCACGAGGCCTTTGTGCAGGAAGCACTCGATCGCCAGCTGGGTCAGGCGCAACTCTCCGGGCCGGATCGTCGGCTGGCCACCCAGCTGGTTTATGCCGTGCTGCGGCGGCGGGGCAGCCTCGATGCCTTGATCCGCCCGTTTCTCGCGCGCAAGCCCCACGATGTGGAGCCGTGGTTGTGGGAAGCGCTGCGGCTGGGCGCCTGTCAGCTGGCATTGCTCACGAACATTCCCGTTCATGCGGCGATCAACGAGACCGTGGAGCTGGCCCGCGCGTTTGGCCGCGAACGTGCCCGCGGCTTTCTCAATGCGGTGCTCCGCCGCGTCTCCGAACTGGTGACCAGTGATTGGGGCGATGCGCCCTCGGCCGAGGCGCTGCCCATGCACGATGGGCGTTATCGCAAGTTAACACGCAGCGTGCTGCCCGATCCAGAAGGCGAACCTGCGAGATACCTGGCGGCCGGCTTCGCGCTACCGGGCTGGCTGGCATCCACCTGGCTCGAGCGGCTGGGCTGGGACGAGTGCGTTCGGCTTGGCTTCTGGTTTGCCGGCCCGGCCCCCTTGTGGCTGCGCGTCAATCCATTGCGGCAAGACCGCGACGCTTGCCTTGCAGCCTGGCAGCAAGCAGGCTTTCCGGGCGAACCTGGGACGCACCCGCAAGCGATTCGGCTGGCGGACCATGCTCCAGTGCGCGAGCTGCCGGGCTACGCCGAGGGCTGGTTTAGCGTGCAGGATGAAGCCGCGATGCAAGTGGCCAGTGCCCTCGCGCCTGCGCCGGGCAGCCTGGTACTCGATCTGTGTGCCGCGCCCGGCGGCAAGACCGCACACCTTGCCGAGTTGATGCAGAACCAAGGCAAGATCATCGCCTGCGATGTCGACGAGCGGCGGCTGCGAACCGTCACCGAGCTTTGTGGTCGACTGGGTCACTCGATCGTCGAGACCTGCCAGCTCGAGCAGGAAGGGGAGCCGCCCGCGGGGCCGTTCGATGCGATCCTGGTCGATGTGCCGTGCAGCAACACGGGCGTGCTGGGGCGGCGGCCCGAGGCCCGCTGGCGACTTCGCCCCGACGACTTTCAGCGCTTGGTCCCCCTGCAAACCCGGCTCTTGCTTCATGCGGTGGAACGGCTGCGCCCGGGCGGCAAGCTGGTCTATTCCACGTGCAGTATCGAGCCCGCGGAGAATCGCGGCGTGGTGGCAGCGGTGCTACAGGCTTTCCCACAGCTTGTGATCGAGGAAGAGAGCGAACAGAAACCCGGATTGCCCGCCGACGGCGGTTACTGGACGCGATTGCGCTCCCCCGTTTGCTGATACCCGGCGCAACTTTATTCCGCTTCCCAGATGCGAATGAGGCGGTCGTGGCTGCCCGCCATCAGCTGCCGGGGCGGCCTGCCTTCCAGACCAACAAACAAGACGCTCGTCACGTCCGAATCTCCCGCGTCGAGCTTCAACAATTCTTGCCGCGTCACCACGTCCCAGACGCGTACGGTATGGTCTCCCGACCCGCTGGCCAGGCGCGTACTGTCCGTATCGGAGCTGAAAGCGACGCAGTTGACGACCTTGGTGTGCCCTTCCAGGGGTCGCTGCGACAGGTCGCTCATGTCCCAGATGCGCACGGTCTTGTCGTAGCCCCCGGAGGCCAGCCGTGAGCCGCTGTTGTTGAAAGCGAGGCAGACCACGCCATTGGTGTGGCCCCGCAAGAACAGGCTGTGTCCTTTCAGGTCCCACAGGCGGATAACGTCGTCGCTGGAAGAGCCCGAGGCAATCTGGTCGCCGCGCGGGCTGAAGGCAACAGCCACCACCGGGCCATTGTGGCCTTTCCAGGTGTCCTTGAGCGTGCCCGAACGCGGGTCCCATAACCGCACCGTTTGATCATCGCTGCCCGAGGCCAGCAGGCTGCCATCGCGATTGAAGGAGAGAGAGTGCACCGTGTTCTCGTGCCCGGTCAATATGGCCACCTCTTTGAATCCGGCGTCGAGAATCTGGATGGTGCGATCACGACGGGCCACCGCAATCAGGTCGCCGCGCGGGCTGACCGCCATCGTGGTCAGGCCTCCCGTGGCGGGTTGCAGCCGCCCATTGCCATTTTGCCCCCAGAGGCGCAGGCCGTCGTCGCCGGCACTGATCAGCTGCCCGCGGGCTCGACTGAAGGCCAGAGCCCGCACCGACTCGGTGTGCCCTTGCATGGCATAGGCTTCCTGGCCTCCCATGGTAAAGCCGATCCACACGGTGCCGTCGTCGGTGGCACAGGCGACGTGGTGCCGGTTACCGCTCAGCGCCACCAGCGACACGGGCTGCACATACCAGCGCGATTCGAACTGCTTGGTGTAACTCTGGCCGTCACCTGCCGCCATCCAGATGGCGACGTCGGCATCCTTGCTGCAGCTGGCGATCAGGTTGCCGTCTTCCGCGACGCCCACCGCTTGCCCGCCAAAGTAGAGTGACTTGCCCTTCTTGCCTGTGTTCAGGTCGAACAGGTAAAGGTACTTGTCCTCGCACAGGACGAGCAGTCGCTGGTGTTGCTTGTCGATGGTGAGTTGCCGGACGCGGTCGCTCTGGGGAAGGGCGAGCGGTTTGCGGCCCGCGGTAAGATAATTGATGCGAACTTCCTTGCCGGCACCCGAGGCGAGCGCCCCATCGGGCGTGTAGCGAAGCGCGACCACCGGGGCCGAGTGTCCATCGAGTGTGCTCAAGGGCCTGCCCGAGGCAGCATCCCAGAGGCGGATCTTGTGATCGTCGTGTCCAGTCGCTAGGACCTTGCCGTCTTGATTGAAGGCCAGCGCGTGGACTTTCGAGCCCGCATCGATGCGGCAAAGCTGCTTGCCCGTTGCGCTGTCCCAGATCTGCACGATGCCTTTCTTGACCGAGCGGTCGCCGGCGGCGGTGGCCAGCTGCTTGCCGTCGGCGCTGAACTCGAGAGCGCGGACGCCGAAGTCGCTGGCGTGAATCGTCTGCGTGGTGCGGCCGCTCGCCAACTCCCACCAGCGGACGTCGCCGGTATCGTCCGCGGTGACCAGGAAACGGCTGGCCGGATCGAAGACCATTCCGGTCACGCGGCGGTTGGGCAGCAGCAGCACCGCTTTGCCTTCGCAGAGCCGATGTAGATAGTAGTATTCCCAGCCGCGTGGATCGCGTTCGTCCTTGAAGGTTTGCTGCCAGCCGTTGAGCCATTCGAGGGCCCGGGCTCGATTGCCCGCTTCCCAGATGCCGCGCGACAGGCGGAACTGCGTCGCATACAGTAGATGCCGCGAGACCTTGTACTGCCGCCGGGCAAACTCTTCAGCTTGCCTCGCTTCCCGTTCCGATTGCAGCGCATTGCGCGTGGCTTGCTCCGCTTCGAGCCGCGCCAGGTCGGCATCACGGCGCAGCCGACGCTGCTCGAGACCGAAGGCAATCCCCCCGGCGACCAGCAACAGCGTGCCGAGCACCGATACCAGGATGAGGGCCGCCTGCGACGGATTGCGGCGGCACCATTTGAGGGCGCGGCCAATCATGCCCGTTCGCCGCGCCTGGATCGGCTGGCCATCCAGGTAGTTGCGCAGATCGTTGGCGAGCAACTCCGCCGACAGGTAGCGGCGATGCGGCGCCTTCTCCAGGCACTTCAAACAGATCGTTTCCAGATCACGATCGACGTGCGGATTGAGCAGCCGGGGGGCCACCGGCTCTTGTTCGATGACCATGGTCATGGTGGCCATCGGCGTCTCGCCCTGGAAGGGCGGGCGGCCCGTGAGCAACTCGTAGAGAATCGCGCCGAGCGCGTAGATGTCGCAGGATGGGCCCAGGTCCTTGCGGGCCAGGGCCTGCTCGGGGGCCATGTAGCTGGGTGTGCCCATGATGGCGCCGGTGCGCGTCTGCCGGCTGTCGTCATCGAGCGCCTTGGCGAGGCCGAAGTCGGTCACCTTGGGCTGATGATGCTCGTCGATCAACACGTTGGCTGGCTTCAGGTCGCGATGGAGGATGCGCCGGGAATGGGCAAAGTGCACGGCCCTTGCGGTCTTTTCGAGGTATTCGGCAGCCTGGTGCCCGGGCAGCGGCCCTTCCTTCAGGCGTTGTTCGAGCGACATGCCGTCGACGAATTCCATGGTGAAGTAGGGCTGCCCGTCATGACTGCCCACTTCATAGATGCTGACGATGCCGGGATGCTGAAGCTGGGCCACCGCGGTGGCCTCGAGATGGAAGCGGCTGCGGCTATCGGCGTTGGCCAGGTGCCCGTGCAAGATCATCTTGAGGGCGACCAGCCGCTGCAGGCGTTCGTGCCGCGCCTTGAAGACCACACCCATGCCGCCCCGGGCCACTTCCTCGAGCAACTCGTATTCACCGACCCGGTCGAGACTTTCGCGCAACAAGGAGGGGATCACCGAGGTGGCCCCCATCACTGACATGCTTTCCCGGAGCGCATCGTGCCCCGAAACCTGCGGCTCGCGCTTGATGGTGGATTGCGAGTCGTCGGGCTCCTCGGGTGGAATCGTCACGTCATGACCATCGTTCATCCCACTATCCGTTCTGGAGCGAACACTTACCTGAACCGACATCCAGTCTGTACGAAGCAGACAGGACCGTCAAGGTTCTGGACGGATTCGCCGCCCGGATGGATTCGGCAGGGCGCAACAAAAAGGGGACGTGGCTCCTGGCCACGTCCCCTTCCATGACGACAACATTGTTCACGGGGTGAGCTTGCTGCGGTCGAACTGGTCCTTGGCGAATTCCGGGTTGAGTTTCACGTCGCGGAAATAGTATTCGCCGATCAGCTCGCCGTCCT
This sequence comes from Gemmataceae bacterium, assembly GCA_050248575.1. Lineage (GTDB taxonomy): Bacteria > Planctomycetota > Planctomycetia > Gemmatales > Gemmataceae > JBFWSD01. The sequence goes on along the minus strand of JBFWSD010000277.1, from coordinate 57 downwards.
TGCCCTTGGAGATGAGGCCTCCCAGGTACCAGTGCTCCTTGTCGACATAGATGGTCA